>NZ_JBFRNC010000029.1:68113-142175 GCF_041470825.1 Vibrio sp. 10N.261.55.A10
GTCTCCCTCCACCATATTCTTCTTACCTCTTTTAAGAGTTAAGAGAACAACCTGATTGATGGGCTTATGGGAAAACATCAATTTAGGCTTACTTTGTGAAAAGTAAGACACACCCTGGAGGGGTTCCCGAGTGGCCAAAGGGAGCAGACTGTAAATCTGCCGGCACTGCCTTCGATGGTTCGAATCCGTCTCCCTCCACCATATTCTTCTTAATTGGAAAATCGAAAAGCCAACTCATTGAGTTGGCTTTTTTCGTTTCTGAGCTTTATCTCTTACTAAACGTGTCTTCTAAAACAACCCTCAACTTCCTAAACACTAACCCGCTACTACAAATAACTAATCGAGCTAAATCATTCAAACATCAGTGATCCCATACTTCAGCATGACGCTCACAAACCAGATAAGCAGCGCAGCCTAAACAATTGCTCGATACATGTTCTTCGCATTCGTTCGCAATTATCTGTTTCTGCTGCAAAGTAACCTCAGGCTCCAATACGGGTTCAAAGAACTTTGTCATTACTCATTACATCCAAATAAAATCAGTTAGTTAGTCTCAGGTTAATCCAATCTTTAACTAAGATACATATCATTAGACGCAAAAAAGCCCCTGCTGATTTCTCAGCAGGGGCTTTCTATTATTTGGTGTCATTCCGAATAACTACATCCTATTGATGTTGAGTTAAATCCTGGAATTAACCTTGAATACCAACAATTAACCAAGGTGCATTGTTAGTTGTTAGGTCACGCTCTAGATGCCAGATATCAGTGATATCTTCTTCAACGCCATCCGCTGTGTCACGGTAACGACCGCTAAACTGAATGCTTAGCTGTGCTTTGCTACCATCGTGGTCTGCGCGAACTATTTCAGCATCAACGTACATTACGTCTGTGTGCTGAGCACCGTCTAGCTTATTACGCTCAGCTTTTAGGTCTTCAAATAGGCTTGGAGATACGTATTCTTCAATCGTGTTTAGCTCGTTGTGATTCCATGCACCTTGCAGTGTACGGTAGTGCTCACGAGAACCATTGATGAATGCCGCTTGATCAAAGCCCGGTGGGTAGTTATGTGGAACATCGCTTTGTGCACCAAAACCGAAACCACCAGCAGCGCCTTGTGATTGAGGTTGTGTTTGCTCGAAGTTATGAACATTTGGTTGTTGCTTAGGTTGTTCAAACTTGTTCTGACCCATGCCGCCGAATGCTGGCTGTTGGCCACGTGCATTCTGCTGATTCATTGAGCCCTGCTTCGCGCCCAACATTCCGCGTAGGAATTTAAACGCTAGGAAAGCAATCAGACCCATAATCAGAATATCCATGAACTGGATACCTTCAAATGCGCCACCAAAGAATGCAGCTAAAAGACCACCAGCAAGTAAACCACCTAGCAGACCGCCCATAAGGCCTTTCTTGCTAGAGTTAGCTGCTGTGTTCTTACCCGTTTGATCTTGACGGATCGAATTCGTGTTTTGTTGTTTTGGTGCTGGAGCCGTTTTAAAGCTTTTGCCAAATGACTTACCACCACCAAACTTTTTCGCTTCCGCGATTGGCGTCACCGCGACTGTTACCAACAGGATCGCGACTAGTGAGAAAAATCGTTTCATTATTATCCTTTATAGGTTTTTTATCTTTCGACACCTTAATCATACTCGTTAACAAAGAACAATGAAATATTCACGGCGTTTACACATGTATCATAATATTGCGGCTATTAATTGATTACTAAACTAGCGAAGGGATTGACGGCACTCTGGGGCAGCATTAAAATATTGAACGATGTTCATTTAATAGAAAGTACCCATGGCAAGACGAAACGATCATACTCGCGAACAATTAGTGCAATTAACCTTAAAAACGGTGACCGACTTCTTAGAAGAGCACTCTTATCACGAGCTAAGTCTGCGTAAAATCGCCAATATGATTGGTTATGTTCCAAGTACCTTGGTGAATGTATTCGGCAACTACAACCTATTGCTACTGCATGTTGTTGCTCAAACATTAGATGAACTGGCGTCAGAATCTGCCGTAGCAGTTGAACAATCGAGCAATCCTCAGCAAGCTCTATTCAACCTTGCCTACTGCTACCACGATTTTGCACAAAAACACCCTCACCGTTGGCAGCTTATCTTTGAGCACAACATGAACGGTGAAAACCTTCCTGAATGGCAATCGAACCGTATCGATAGAATGACAGGTATGCTAGAGCAACTATTAATCGCGATTGCTCCTGAACATACTGAAAGCGAAGTCGTTAAAGCCAGCCGTGTATTATGGTCTGGAGTACATGGAATTACTCTACTTAGCGTTGATGATAAATTTTTCGCCTCTGAGCCTATCGATGGTAAAGAGTTGATCAATAACCTAGTCTCAAACTACTTAACCAACTGGTAATCATCCAAGGAAAGACAATGAACAACAGCAGCCAATCTTCGCTGTTAACGCAAAAAAGGTTCCTACCCTACTTTATTACCCAATTTCTGGGAGCCTTTAATGACAACATATTCAAAAATGTTCTGTTACTGTTTGTTGCTTTCGCAAGCGTAGACACGCTACCTATTTCCAGCAATTTATTTATTAATTTGGCCGCTGGCCTTTTTATTCTGCCCTTCTTCCTGTTTTCTGCTTTGGCTGGTGTGCTGGCTGACAAATATGAAAAATCGTGGTTTATCCGTAAAGTTAAGCTTCTTGAAGTGGTGATAATGTCACTGGGTGCGGTCGGATTTATCTACGAAAGCTACGAAATATTACTACTGCTTTTGTTTTTGATGGGGACACAAAGTGCCTTCTTTGGCCCAGTTAAGTACGCCCTACTTCCGCAACAGTTAGAAACCAAAGAGCTTGTGTCCGGAAATGCTTTGGTTGAAACAGGCACATTCTTAGCCATACTAATCGGTACTCTAGGTGCTGGTATTATTGCATCTGAAGAAAGCGCGAAGCTCATTGCTGCGATATGTATTGTTTCTTTCGCCGTGCTTGGCTATGTATCAAGTTGCTTTATCCCAGAAGCGCCAAGTACCGCACCAGATCTGAAAGTAAGGTGGCAGCCAGTAAAGCTAACCCGCGCAACACTCGCTATTGCCAAAAAAGACCGCCCAACCTTTCAAGCACTGATGTCAATCAGCTGGTTCTGGTTCCTCGGTGCAGCTTACCTCACTCAGTTTCCCAACTTCACCAAGGTTTACCTAAACGGTACTGAAAGCGCTGTCGCGTTTTTGTTGGCACTGTTCTCGGTAGGCATTGCGATTGGCTCGTTGGCTTGCGATAAGTTATCTAATCACCGTATTGAAATCGGCATCGTGCCAATGGGCAGCCTGGGTATTTCGATCTTCGGCCTGTTGATGGCGATATCTATCCCGGAGTCTTTGCCTGACTTTAGTTCTTTCCATCAATTCGTAACCTACTCAGAGCTGTGGCCACTGTTTGCTTACCTTCTGCTTCTGGGTATCTCTGGCGGTGTCTTTATTGTTCCTCTGTATTCACTGATGCAGTTACGTGCCAAGCCCGACGAGCGTGCCCAAGTGATTGCCGGGCTCAATATCTACAACTCACTGTTCATGGTGGGAAGTGCGGTATTAGGTATTGTTTGCCTTAGTGTTCTAGATCTTTCAATTCCGCAGCTGTTTATCTTGCTCGCAGTGGGCAACACTTTGGTGATGCTGTACCTGTTTTATCAGGTGCCTATCTACGCTTTCCGCTTCTTTACGTGGGTGGTCACTCACACCATGTACAGAGTTAAACATAAGAACTTACATCACCTGCCAGAAAAGGGCGGTGCGTTGATTGTCTGCAACCATGTGAGTTATATGGATGCACTGCTGCTGAGTGCGGTTTGCCCTCGCTTGATCCGTTTTGTGATGGAAGAGGATTACACCAAGTTGCCGCCAATTCGACGCTTCTTGAAAAGAGCTGGGGTGATTCCAATCTCCGCGACCAACCGCAACTCGATTCGAAACGCTTTCAAAGAAGTAGAGCGTGCCCTGCATGAAGGTCACATCGTGTGTATTTTCCCAGAAGGAAAGCTCACCTCTGATGGCGAAATGGCTGAGTTCATGCGTGGTATGGAGCTGATCATCAAACGTTCCCCTGTCCCAGTGATTCCTATGGCTCTTAAAGGATTATGGGGTAGCTACTTTAGTCGTTACAAAGGCCGTGCCTGCAAAGGGTTACCCACTCGCTTCTGGACTAAGCTAGAGATAGAAGCTGGCGAGCCGATTTCACCTAAACAAGCCTCTTGTGAAACGCTTCGACAGTCAGTCTCTGACCTTCGCGGATCATTACGCTAGTTAACCAGCCCTTTATTCATATCAGTTGAACAAGCGTTAAGTTTTCCTTAACGTTTGTTCAATTCATTTAGACTTACTTATCATTTTATTGAACGTATAGTGGTCTCATCACAATAACGCCACAACAAAACAAGACTCTAAATACAATGAACCTAAAAAAGTCCGTTCCATTTTATCTTGCTGCACTGTTTTGCTTAACGCCTTGGGTTAGCTCACCGACAGCCCTGGTTATCGGTTTCCTGCTTGCTAGTTTAGGATTAGTCCCTGAACACTTGGAAGTCGGCAAACTTACCAAAAAGCTACTGGCCTACTCTATTGTTGGCTTGGGTTTTGGTATTCAGTTTGAAAAAGCATTAGCAGTAACAGGCGATGGTATTGGGCTCATTGTAACGACGATTATCGGTACATTAGTCATTGGTTGGTTCTTGGCGAAACAAATGGGGCTAGACCGCACTACGGGCTATCTTATATCTTCTGGTACCGCGATTTGTGGTGGTAGCGCGATAGCAGCAGTGGCACCCGCGATCAAAGCAGACGATGAACAGATTGGCTTGGCATTAGCCACCGTATTCGTGTTGAACTCGGTTGCTCTATTCTTATTCCCGATGATTGGTCACGCGCTTGAGCTCAGCCAACAAACATTTGGTACTTGGGCAGCGATAGCGATTCACGATACGTCTTCTGTAGTAGGTGCAGCTTCAGCGTATGGCGAAGAAGCACTGACGACAGCGACAACATTGAAGCTCGCTCGCGCACTTTGGATCATCCCAATCGCTTTAATTAGTGCGATGATCTTCAAGAACGATCAAAAGAAGATTACGGTTCCCTACTTCATTTTCTTCTATTGCGCCGCTATCGCGGTGAGTGACTTACTGCCACAATTTGAGATGGTCTATCAAGGAATCTTTGATGTGTCTAAGCGAGCACTGGTCGTGTGTTTGTTCTTAATTGGCTGTGGTATTTCAGTTGAGAAGTTAAAAGCGGCAGGGCCGAAACCACTGATGTTTGGTATTACAATGTGGGTCATGATCTCAACGGGTTCATTGGCGTGGTTAACTCTCGCTTAGCCCGCAT
Organism: Vibrio sp. 10N.261.55.A10; assembly: GCF_041470825.1. NCBI lineage: Bacteria > Pseudomonadati > Pseudomonadota > Gammaproteobacteria > Vibrionales > Vibrionaceae > Vibrio > Vibrio sp. 10N.261.55.A10. The sequence continues at coordinate 73,468 of NZ_JBFRNC010000029.1, forward strand.
AGAAACGCTTTAGATGTTTGTTCGGTGAACTAGACACTCAAGTTAGCGAGCAACAAAACAAAAAGGCAAAGCTCCAATGGGCTTTGCCTTTATCGTTTGTGGTAAGGGTATTCTTTGTTGTAACAATCACGAATCAAACAGGGGCTTATCACTCTTCTTGCTCTCTCTTTTCATTAAAACAAGTACCACAACCAACACAAATGCGGTGAGCTCAGCCAACGAACGAGTCAACCCTGACGAGATGATTGCTTGGCCTATCTGCAGTAAAACCGCAATGGTGAGGGCAATTTTCATAATAAGACCTTATTCTATAATCCGTTATTTATATGGCTTATTATGATGGATGGTTATAAAGATAATAAATTCTGTTTTGAACTATCTAATTGCTAAATTAACTAACCTAGCGCAACTGCCCTTCTAACCACTTAATAAAGGTTCTTACCTTAGGGCGTTTTTCCGTGCCTAGCGGGCAGATTAAGTCATACCCTTGGTCTGTATCCATGCTCGGATAAGGTGTTATGAGCTCACCAGTCTGAACATACTGCTTAACAAAATGATAGCGCCCCATCGCGACACCGATATTGCTGAGGGCACTTCTTACGCCCATATCCCGGTGGCTCACACAGTAAAATTGCTCAAACAAGTTCACATCTAAGCCGTGGTGTTTAATCCAACGCTGCCATACATCTGACCCTAGTGCATGAATGAAATTAATCCGGTGCAGCGATTCTAAGCCATCATCAAAGATGTCGTGTTCAGCCGCGTAACTCGGTGTACATACCGGAATATACTTTTCACCAAACAGGCGCTGTCGATGCATGTCTTTGAGATTTTCAGCACCATAGTAAATAGCGACATCGAGATGATTTTGATGAAAATCCTGCTCTTCTTGCGAGAAAATATTGAGATTAAACTTTGGGTATCGCTGTTTAAAATCAGCCAACCTCGGCAGTAACCAACTGTTGGCAAATGCAGGACTGGTACCGATATTGATCTGTCCATACAAGTCTGTGTTGGTAATGTCTTCGATCTCACCAAAAATAGAGCTTAACGACTTGGATAACGTTCGTTGAAAGCGCTGGCCTTCTTCCGTTAGTTCCAGTTTACGAGTCCCTCGCACAAACAAGTTAAATCCGAGTTCACCTTCTAACACTTTGATTCGATGGCTAACGGCTCCCTGAGTCAAATGCAACTTTCTAGCCGCTAGCGTAAAGCTCATTTTCTCTGCAGCAACATTAAAAGTATGAAGATTTCTAAGTAAAGATTGATGGTTAGCCATACGAACTCATGCATTAAAAATTTTAATTCATACTACTACCCGTTTCGTTTGTTTGCATTAAGAAATAAGTTTTTAATAACCGCAGTTACTTAAAATCCTGCCTCGATCAATATTTGACTCCATACGTTGACGAGCAGAAACATTAAAAAAATTAATTACAAACTTAGGGGCACATATGAATATACTCGGGTATATGCAAAAAGTAGGTAAGGCATTGATGGTTCCCGTAGCCACACTGCCAGCTGCAGCAATCCTTATGGGGATCGGCTATTGGTTGGATCCTGTTGGTTGGGGTTCTGAAAGTATCTTAGCCGCATTCTTGATCAAATCTGGTGGCGCGATCATCGACAACATGGCGGTTCTATTCGCGGTGGGTGTCGCATTTGGTTTGAGCCGTGATAAGAATGGTTCTGCGGCACTGTCTGGCTTTGTGATGTTCCTCGTCGTCACCACGCTACTTGCTCCGGGCTCTGTTGCTCAGTTAATGGATGTTGAACTCAGTGAAGTGCCTGCGGCATTTGGCAAAATCAGCAACCAATTCGTAGGTATCATTGTGGGTATCATCTCTGCTGAGATCTACAACCGCTACTCAACGGTTGAACTTCCTCAAGCTCTAGCGTTCTTCAGCGGTAAGCGTTTGGTTCCTATCCTGACCTCAATCGCAGGTATGGCTCTCTCTTTTGCTCTACTTTACATCTGGCCAGCTGTTTACGACGCTCTGATCGTTCTGGGTATTAAACTAGAAAGCATGGGTGCGGTGGGTGCTGGTCTGTTTGGTTTCTTCAACCGTTTGTTCCTATCAGTAGGTATGCACCATGCTCTTTACCCTGTGTTCTGGTTCGACGTTGTTGGTATTAACGACATTCCAAACTTCTTAGGCGGCGCGCAATCTATCGCTAACGGTACGGGTATTCCAGGTAAAACTGGCATGTACCAAGCGGGCTTCTTCCCTATCATGATGTTTGGCCTACCAGCAGCAGCATTGGCGATGTATCACTGTTCTGATGCGAAAAACAAAAACCAAGTATTCGCAATCATGCTTGCGGCAGCTATGGCTTCATTCTTCACGGGTATCACAGAGCCACTAGAATTCAGCTTCATGTTCCTAGCACCCGTGTTGTTCCTACTGCACGCAGTATTAACAGGCCTATCGCTTTACATTGCAGCAAGCATGGAATGGATGGCAGGCTTCGGCTTCTCTGCTGGTTTCGTTGACCTAGTACTATCAAGCCAAAACCCACTCGCGGTTAACTGGTACATGCTACTGGTTCAAGGTGTGGTGTTCTTCGCGCTTTACTACGGTATTTTCCGCTTCGCTATCATCAAGTTCAACCTACGTACTCCAGGTCGTGGTGAAGAGATGGAAGCAGAAAAAGAAACTGAAACGCCAGAAGCATTGGCTAACCTAACCAACAGCTACATTGAAGCGGTTGGCGGTGCAGACAACATTCTAGAAGTCGATAACTGTATTACTCGTCTACGCTTAACTGTGAAAGACTCAGGTGCAGCAGACAGCGAGAAACTGAAGAAACTCGGTGCGGCAGGTGTGGTACCGGTTGGGAAAGGTGGTCTACAAGTTATCATTGGTCTAGGTAAGGTAGATAAAGTCGCTGAACAAATGAAGAAGGCACTCGCTTAACGCCAAATCTTGAATGACACGATAAATAATTAGAATTTGTGACGGCTTCACCACCGTCACAACCCCCTGAAGCGCAATTACGACTAGTCACCGTGTATTGCGCTTCATTTTATTGCTCTTCGCTCTATTTAGAACGGGTCTGCTGTAACCACTGCGCCAATCCAGCGCGCGAAACCTTAATACCATGTTGTTCCTGCTGAGGCATTCGATAATACTCAATAGGAAATTTGAACCGTTCAAGACGACCAGTTAACTGCTCGATAAACCACTCTTTGGTTGGCAACTCAGCACAATCGACAATCGCTGCAGGTCGAAATCCGAACTCATCATCTTCAATGGGAACAATAAAAGCCTGATTAACCTCAGACAATTGATTGAGTACTCGCTCAATTTCTTCGCAATGAATGTTCTCACCACCAGAAATAAACTGGTTGTCGGCACGGCCAATAATCGACACTTGTTCGCCAAGCCACTCACCAAGATCTTTGCTATCAAACCAACCGCTCTTATCAACTAATGGCGTTAAGTTACCTTGATAGTAATACCCGGACGCGAGCGTCTCGCCACCAATAAAGATACGTTGTTCTTCAATTTTTAGCTGGCGATGGTTAAGGACAAAACCGGCGGTGCTGCCGGCATCAACGGGCTTCGCGGTCACGGTTGAAGCCGCTTCAGTCATGCCGTATCCAAGCCATGTTTCGATGCCCATTTGTTGAGCTTCGAGCCCAAGTGCTTCTGGTATATGACTACCACCCAAAAGTACATGCGTTAAAGTAAGTGCTTGCTTACTCTTTAACAATCGATGTAGTTGAGTAGCGACCAATGAAGCATGACTGCATTCTTCTATATCGGTTTCAAGCTGACCTGTGCCTATTTTGATGCAACCACCAGCCGCCAACCAACGATGAACTATCGCCAGCCCCGACACATGGTACATAGGTAAACTCAGTAACCACGTGTCACCTTGTTGATAACGAAACACCTCAAGCAGCCCTGACGCAGAGCATAGGTGCTGCTCAAGTGTATGAGCGACCGCTTTTGGGTTTCCGGTAGAACCTGAAGTGAATACGATGCTCGCTAGATTTTGCGGATTGAAATTGGATTCTTGAGGTGTCGTTATCTGCTCATCATCACCATCAAACTTCAGTTCACTTAGGCAAGGCAAGGTCACCAACTGAGTATTCAAATCGGCAGTCTCTGATTGCTCTATTCCGCTATTGCCCAAGAGCCAAAGGTAGCTCTGTTGATCTGCTTGATATAAGGAATCGAGCTTTTGCTTCAGGCGTAAACTAGGCTGAGGCATCGTAAACGCACAAACCACACCCAAATTGAGTGCGGCAAGATAAACAGGGATCACTTCAGCTTGATTCTTACCAACAATCGTCAGTACATCACCTTCAGATAGGCCTTGATGAGATAGCTGTTGTTGGTACTCACTAACCAACACAAACACTTGCTGCCAAGTATAAGTGCGGTGAGTGGTCACTAACGCTGGTTGAAGTGGGTTTTGCTGCGCCCACTTTACCCAGAGCGGGGGATGATTAGATTGTGGGCGCATCATATGATAACCAAAAATAGATTAAGAACTTGTTAAGCTAACTAAATAGCCATTCAAATAGCTCGGTCTAAGAAGACCAAATCAATTGTTGCTTTTCAAGCGTAGAGACAGGCAACTGACAGCCCGGCCAAGAAACCTCTAGCTGCTGCTTGAACAAGCCAATCGTATCCAACCCCGGCACTTCATTTGGCAAATATTGCTGCGCCAAACGAGCAATCTGAGTCAGACCTAGGCTCGACTCAATGCTTGAGCTCAATACAGGTTTCATTCCAAGCTTCTGTGCTCGCTCAATGATTGCCACGCAACGCTCGACAGAACCAATAAGAGTTGGCTTGATCACGACTGCTTTAACACCAGTAAGGTCGCTAAGATCAAATTCCGGGCTGCGCACCGCTTCTTGCAGTGTCTCGTCCCACGCAATCGCCACACCATGGTCAATGGCAAAGGCCAAACTGTCTTCTGGCTTTTGGCAAGGCTCTTCGATAAAGCTTATACGCTGGCGCATTGACGGCGAAATGTATTTAATGAATTGCTTCGCTTTCTCTGGCTTCCACGCACGGTTGGCATCAAGTCTTAGAGTCAAATCAGGGATCGACTCAAGGAATAAGCTAACCAACATGCCATCGCGAATCGCTTCGTAGAGGCCGACTTTCACTTTCGCGACCTTCTCGCCTACCATCTCATTCAATACAGGAATCAGTTCATCTGGATCGCCTGTACACAAAGGCGCCGCTTGGTAGTTACCTTGAGCGTTAAGATCGCCTCGCAATTCCATCATCGCCATTGAAAAGCCAAACGCGACAGAAGGATACAGCTCGTCGAAAGGCGTTTGAGGCTTATTGTGGCTCCAAAGCTCTAATTCGTGTTGAAGCTGAATGCCAGCTTGTTCGGCATCTTCTTGGCTAAAACCGGGCAAAGGCGCAACTTCGCCAAAACCAGTTTTACCATCACACTCAAGTTGGATAATATAGCCAACACGTTCGTTCAACTTATTGTCACGAAGAACCACACCACTATCCATAGGTAATTGATAACGGTAAAGTTTAGCGTGACGCTGAGAATTCACTGAGTTCATAAAGTTTCCTAAAAAACGGGGAACATCAAAACAAAACGAGCCGCTATTAGCGACTCATTTTGAAGAGGAGAAAGACTATGGATTACGCGGGAACTTGTCGAAGTCCGGTCGACGTTTCTCGTTGAATGCGTTGCGGCCTTCTTGGCCTTCCTCTGTCATGTAGAACATCATGGTTGCGTTACCAGCCAACTCTTGTAAGCCTGCTTGACCATCACAGTCAGCGTTCAGTGCCGCTTTCAAGCAACGCAGTGCCATTGGGCTGTGTTGAAGCACTTCACGACACCAACGAACTGTCTCTTTTTCTAGGTCAGCAACAGGAACAACGGTGTTTACAAGGCCCATGTCCAGTGCTTCTTGTGCATCGTAGAAGCGGCACAAGAACCAGATTTCACGTGCTTTCTTTTGACCAACGATACGAGCCATGTAAGAAGCACCCCAACCGCCATCGAAAGAACCCACTTTAGGACCCGTCTGACCGAACTGCGCGTTTTCAGCTGCAATAGTAAGGTCTGCCATCATGTGAAGTACATGACCGCCACCGACTGCCCAACCCGATACCGCTGCGATAACTGGTTTTGGACAAGTACGAATTTGACGTTGGAAATCAAGTACATTCAAGTGGTGCGTACCTGAGTCATCTTGGTAACCGCCGTAGTCACCACGGATACTTTGGTCACCACCAGAACAGAACGCCTTCTCACCAAGACCAGTCAAAATGATTACGCCAACTTTCTCGTCATAACGAGCATCAGCCAGTGCATTGATCATCTCTTTTACGGTTTGTGGACGGAACGCATTGTGCACTTGAGGGCGAGCAATCGTGATTTTCGCAATACCGTCATCAGACTTGTGGTATTGAATATCTTCATATTGACTGCTTTCATCGCGCCAGTTAACGGCTGCGTAAAGTTCTTCTTCTGTGATGCCTACTGTTTTAGCCATGATGATTCCCATTGTTCTATTAGAGAGCGCGACTAGCGTAGAGTCGCGACGGTGTTGCTCTGCTTTCTATAGCGCTTGATACGAGAGGTTCGCTCAGTCAGTTCATCAACGACTGGCGATACATTGGATGATCAGATTTGAAAACATCTCTGGTTGCTCAAAATGAACATTATGACCCGCGTAATCCACCTGACTATATTCAAAGCCACTATTCTCAGCTAGCTCCATGAATTTACGATCTTTTTCTCCACATACATAATGCAATAAATGCTCATGAGATTTCAATGTGGCACGTAAATCCGGTTGCTTAGCTAACGAAGTAGATAACAACATATTTGCTACGGATACTCCAAGGTTACCACTACGCTTTATGACCAAAGTTTGTCTTTGCTCATGATTTAGTGAAGAAAAGACGCTTTGTTGATACCAATCGTCTAAAACATCTTCAATCGACTGCTGTGCAAAGCGAACAGCCCATTGCGTATCGTGTACTAACCTTTGTGCTCTTTCTTCATCACATTCCAAGCCAAAGTTGCCACCTTCAATGATGACTTTCTCTAAGTTAAGAGTTTCGAAGCAAGGGCTTGTTACCCCATACATGGCAAGCCTTCCCCCCATAGAATACCCAATCACCACGATAGGATAATCGACAGGAAGATCGTTGAGAGCCAGCTGAGATGTGATGCACTGAACAATTTTCTTACAGCAATGATCAAAGCCTACAGGGTCGATAAAGCGGCTTTGTCCGTGTCCGGGCAAATCTATGCAAAGACGAGGAAAATCCTCGAGGAAGGGGTGACATGCACTCCAATCATCCCCGCTTCCGAGTAAACCATGTAAAAAAACAAGCAAAGGTTTTTCAGAAGATTCTTGTACTGCTGGGTAATAATTGGAGTAAAGCATGTAAAGTCCTTAGGCTAATGCCTCAGTGAGCATTGAGCTGAATTGCTTCAGCAAAGTAGACGCTTGTTCGGGAGGCATCTTAACTTCTACGAGCAAGGTACCCTGACCTTGTTCAAAATGTTGTTCGATGAGCGTTTGATAGCAATTCAAGGTTTCTGGTGCCGCATAACCAAGCTGGAATTGCGCAGCAGCATGTTCAAAACTAAAACCATGAGGCATCTGATATAGAGATTGTTTTTGTTGCTCAGGAACCGGCAACAAATCAAAGATTGCACCACCATCATTGTTGGTCACAACAATAACCATCGGCGTTAAATTATGAGTCAGCAGAGCCAGTGAGTTGAGATCGTAAAGCAAAGAAGTATCGCCAATCAACATCAATAAGGGGTTCTGGTTGGCTTTCACTACACCCGCAGCCGTCGCCACCAAGCCATCAATGCCCGATGCACCACGATTGCTGTAAACCCGATTCGCAGATATTGAAGACAGCATATCCACCAGCCTTACCATCAAGCTGTTTCCCACAAACAACTCTCTGTCTTTAAGTCTAGACGACAAGTCAACTGCAACACTCAACTCTGTCAGTTGGTCGTTATTAGAGATTTGCGCCAACGCTAACTGCTGAACCGTATTCGCGACTTCCGCCAAAGATGCCGCCCAGCCAGCATGTTCTCCCAACAGCGTTGGTAGATGTTGCTCTGATAACCAATGTTCGATATCAGCGACAATATGAGTTTGAGGCAGATGATCTTGATTAATACGATGTGCATCTGGTGAAACAACGATGTACTGCGATGAACAAAATGTGGCAGCTTGTTCTTTTACCCATTGGTTAAGACGCTTAGATACGATGCGCTCACCAAACTGGATAATAAAATCACACTGACTAAGCTGTGCTTTGGCTGCGTCACTTTGCATCCATAAATCATAGTGTTTCCAGTCACTACTGACACCCGATTGAGGGTCACAGAATACTGGCCAGCCCAAAGCTGTCGCAAACTGCTTGGCTTTAATTGCGGCTTCATTCTCGATAGAACCAATAATCACTGCGCCTTTACGAGCGACATAATCACTTGCTGAAACAGGCTGAGCGATTAAATGACTGGGCAAATAAGTGTTCGAGTAAAGGCAGGTTGAAGCTCTCCAAGCTGCCACGCTCTTTGTATAATCCGCATACATCTCGGCGCTATTAGCGGAATAAAGCGGTTCTGGGAACGGACAGTTGATATGAATAGCCCCACCGACGCTGCGCTGTTTCGCCAGTGCGTTATCAACCGACGTCAAAAGCCAATTCAAAGAAACTTGTGTCGTTGGACTTGGAAGGTTTAGTGCCGTTTCAACGTGAGACGAAAAGATACCCTGCTGCTGAATCGCTTGATTGGCACCACAGTCGACCAAGTCGATGGGCCTATCAGAGGTTAGCAAGATCAGCTTCTCTCGGGTCAGCCCAGATTCAGCCGTCGCAGGAAGCAAATTCGCCACAGCGGTTCCTGATGTCACAATCACCGCAACCGGTTTGTTGCTAGCCTTTGCTAAGCCTAAAGCTAAAAACCCAAGACCACGCTCATCAAAGTGCGTGTGTAAGGTTAACTTGGAGTTGGCTTCAGCTTCGAGAGTTAGCGGCGTTGAGCGAGAGCCCGGAGCAACACAAACATGTTCAACGCCATTGCGTGCAAGCTCTTCAAGTAACGTGTGACACCAAACTCTATTTAATACGGCTTGGTCGTGATTCATGACGCGACACCCAATGGAGGGTGATCTGAAATTAAGCTAAGCAGAGTAGACATCTTCTTGTTCAGCTCTTGCCATTCATGTTCGGCAACCGATCCCGGCACGATCCCCGCGCCAGCAAACAGTTGTACTTGATCGTTTACAATCAAGGCGCTTCGAATCGCCACGCAGAATTCCGCTCGCTGATGACTGATATAGCCTACAGAGCCTGCATACCAACCTCGTGCAAACGGTTCGTGTTCAAGAATGAAATCCATCGCCTCTTTACGAGGTAAACCCGCCACCGCAGCAGTTGGCTGTAAGGCAGCAAGCAACTGCACACCATTAACGCCATTGTTGAGCTGAGCATGGATATTGCGCTTCAAATGCTGCACCTTACGCAAGCGCACTAGACGCGCATCCTTTTCAACATGGACCGTTTGAGAATGAGGAGTGAGACGCTCAATGATGTCGTCGACCACATACTGGTTCTCATTGAGGTTTTTGCTGTCTTGAGAAAGCCAGTTGGCCAGTTCCATATCCTCAGTAGCGTTCTCTCCGCGACCAATGGTTCCAGCAAGCGCCTCGGTATCAAGCTCCATACCATGTCGGCTATATAAGCGCTCTGGTGTCGAGCCAATGAAACTGTGTTTAGAATCCAGCACCAACATAAAGTGGAAACTGTGGTGATTTTGCAGATAGCTGGCTTTAAGTAATTGAGCTGCGCAGATAGGCGCATCGAGTTGCAGTGTGGTTTTACGTGCTAAAACGACTTTTTTGTACTCTTCATCGCTAATGCCTTGCAGCACTTTATCGACAAGGTTGCCCCACTGCTCTCTTTCTGGAACGTGATTGATCTGTTCAATATGGGCAGACAAAGGCGCCAATATCGCGGCTTCTACAGAAAGCTTATTCAAAGCATTAATAGAAGAAACGCGATCAGGGGACAAATTAACCGCCAGCGACCAAGTATTGTCAAAGCGGATCAATTCAACCTGAGGAAGGAAGAAAAACGACTCCATGCAGCGACGGTTCTTTGCGGTGTGCCCATCAAACGAGCGTCCACCCCAGATTCGTTGGTCTTCACCAAGAATAGCGTACGCGGGTGCAGGATCTGAAAACGTATGTAACTGTCCGAGCGCAACAACCTCTTCACGAGTGTCGCGTGACTGCCAGTAGAACTTAGGAAAGAGCGGTTGAGCATGAAGCCATTCTATAAATGCAAACGATGGTTTTTGCGTTAGAACTTCAACACAACGAACTTCGCTTGCTTGGGCATTTTGTACTCGCTCAATCAAAGCGGAGATAGTTTGCTGGAAATGTGACAAATCGACCTCGTTCACATCTAAATTATTATTATATTAGTTTGATACTTTATGGGCAGTACCCACTTAGATCAAGAATGTACTATATCTTTTCAACATTCCTGTGATTTTAAGCGATCCCGCCCCTTTATTCATCTTAGCCAATAACCAAGAAAGCGATTAATTAAAATTTAGAAAAGAGTGACAACAAAAAGGCTAAACGTGATACTGAAATGCGACATTCATCAGATTTTTATTCTATCAAACGCCATTTTGCGGTACTTTAATAAAGTATTTAAATTAATTTCAGGAAATCGGCAATGCAAAATATCGGGATGTCGTCAAAACTCAACAGCGTATGCTACGAAATCAGGGGGCCTGTACTCAAACATGCTAAGCGCATGGAAGAAGAAGGGCATAAAATACTGAAGCTTAATATTGGTAACCCCGCCCCATTTGGTTTTGACGCCCCTGATGAAATCCTTGTTGACGTAATCCGTAACCTACCGACATCTCAAGGTTACTGCGACTCAAAAGGCATCTATTCAGCCCGCAAAGCGGTTGTTCAGCACTACCAGAAAAAAGGCCTACGTAACCTTGATGTAGAAGACGTTTACATTGGTAACGGCGCATCAGAGCTTATCGTTATGTCTATGCAAGCGCTACTGGATAATGGTGATGAAATCTTAGTTCCCGCTCCGGATTACCCACTATGGACAGCGTCTGTTGCGCTTTCTGGTGGTACACCGGTTCACTACATGTGTGATGAAGATGCTGATTGGTATCCAGATTTAGACGACATGCGCGCGAAGATCTCACCAAAGACGCGCGGCATCGTTCTTATCAACCCGAACAACCCAACAGGCGCGGTATACAGCCGTGATTTCCTATTACAAGTGGTTGAGATTGCTCGTGAGCACGGTTTGATCATCTTCGCCGATGAAATCTACGACAAAGTACTTTACGACGGTGCGGTACACACTTCAGTGGCAACGCTTGCTGAAGACGTATTAATGGTCACGTTCAACGGCCTATCTAAAGCTTACCGTGTATGTGGTTTCCGTGGTGGTTGGATGTTCTTAACAGGCCCTAAACACCTAGCGAAAGGCTATGTAGAAGGGCTAGAAATGCTGGCCTCAATGCGTTTGTGTGCCAACGTTCCGATGCAACACGCTATCCAAACCGCACTCGGTGGCTATCAGAGTATCAATGAGCTGATTCTTCCAGGCGGTCGACTGCTTGAACAGCGTGACCGTGCATGGGAACTGATCAACAAGATCCCTGGCGTTTCTTGTGTGAAACCGAAAGGTGCAATGTACCTGTTCCCTAAAATCGACACCAACATGTACAACATCAAAGACGATCAGAAGTTTGTACTCGACTTCCTTAAGCAAGAGAAGGTGCTATTGGTTCAAGGTACGGGCTTCAATTGGCCGAAACCGGATCACTTCCGTATCGTGACTCTGCCGCACATCGAAGATCTAGAAATCGCAATTGGTCGTTTAGAGCGCTTCTTACAGACTTACAGCCAAGACGACCTCATCGAAGGTTAATGAGCACAAAGAAAGATGGCTACAATTTGCTGTTTTAAAAGACTTTAACTTGTATTCATTCACTTCTATGCTTAAAAGGCTCCTGTTTAGGAGCCTTTTTTGTATCCGCTGTCTCGTACGGTTTGAGTTAACATAAGATACGAGTGGAGCATTGTTTATACCAATCACAGTAAGTAAGTGTTCAGAAATAGCGTAGGGAAAAAGCTTGAGAACAAGGCAGCTATTTTCGACAAGCAGCTTCGATAAGTAGTTATTCTACAATCAAAAATTCTAACATAGTTATCGAGTTTTTTAACAAGCTAGGATGACCAGTTATTTACTACGATTGGTACTATAAGGACATTTATGAAACAGAGCCATTTCTTTGCCCATCTCGCACGCATGAAGCTAATTCAACGCTGGCCCCTGATGCGTTCGGTATCAAGCGAGAACATTTCAGAACATAGCCTACAGGTTGCTTTCGTGGCACACGCCTTGGCACTGATCAAAAACAAGAAGTTTGATGGTCAGCTTAACCCCGAGCACATTGCTCTGCTTGGCATGTACCACGACACCAGTGAGGTACTGACGGGTGATTTGCCAACGCCAGTTAAATACTACAACCCGGATATTGCACAAGAGTATAAGAAAATAGAAGCCGCGGCAGAACAAAGACTGCTTTCGATGTTGCCAGAAGAGTTCAGAGACGACTTCGCCCCCTTCTTAATATCTGGTACTGCGAGTAAAGAAGAGCAAAGCATCGTCAAGCAGGCAGATACTATCTGTGCGTACCTGAAATGCTTGGAAGAGCTCAGTGCGGGCAATCATGAATACGAGCAAGCCAAGCGCCGATTGGAAGAGACACTCGAACAACGCAAAAGCCCAGAAATGGACTACTTTCTCACCACATTCGCACCGAGCTTTGAATTATCACTAGACGAGATAAGCTAGCTGGGTATAAGTTGTTTTTAATTAGCTAAATAAAATCAATTTGATAGGTGCTATTTTGAATTCTCAACTCGAACCACCCTTTGTACTCGAACAAGAATGGCAGCATCGAAATGACGATGAACATAAAATAAGACGGGATGACCACCGCAGCCCGTATCAGCGTGATCGTGCGCGCGTGCTTCACTCTGCTGCTTTCCGTCGCTTACAAGCGAAAACCCAGATCCATGGCACCACGGTCAACGACTTTCACCGAACGCGCCTTACCCACTCTCTTGAGGCCGCTCAGCTTGGCACCGGTATCGTCGCTCAACTGAAGAAAAAGCAGCCCGAATTTCGAGACCTATTACCCTCAGACAGTTTGATTGATTCACTGTGTTTGGCTCACGACATCGGTCATCCACCCTATGGACATGGCGGCGAAGTCGCACTCAACTACATGATGCGCGACCACGGCGGCTTTGAGGGCAACGCTCAAACGTTTCGCATAGTCACACAGCTAGAACCTTACACTGAACATCACGGGATGAACCTATCTCGACGCACTTTGTTAGGTCTAATTAAGTACCCTTCTCTGCTGAGTGAGGTTCAAGCTAAATTGCAGTCTGAACCCGTTAAGCATCAACGACAACTCCGAGCTAAAGATTGGATGCCAGCAAAAGGCATCTACGATCATGATGAAGAGTTGTTTAACTGGGTGCTTGAACCGCTTTCAAGCAGCGACCAACAGCTCCTAAAACAGAAAAGAAAAACGCATACCGAGCCACTTGAGCACAACAAGACCAAATATAAGTCACTGGATTGTTCGATCATGGAACTTGCTGACGACATCGCGTATGGCGTGCACGATTTAGAAGATGCGATTGTGCTTGGCTCTGTGACCAAAGCTCAGTGGGTCGAATCGGCTTACCCTCAACTGAAAGAGATGGCCGACCCATGGATTTGTGAACACCTAGATTCAATTACAGAGATGCTTTTCTCTGGTGAACAGTATCGTCGAAAGGATGCGATTGGTGGGATAGTCAACGCACTGTTGACCAGTATCTCGATTAAGCGAGTGGAGGCTAACTTTGAGAATGTACTGTTGGCTTACAATGCGGTGCTCGAGCCGAGCATGGACGGCACACTCGATAAGCTGAAACACTTTGTCAGCGAGTTCGTTATTCAAGTGCCACAGGTTCAGGTCATCGAATACAAAGGTCAACAGATCATCATGGATATGTTTGAAGCATTCAGCGCAGATCCTGAACGCTTGCTGCCACTGCCCATCAAGAAGCAATGGCTACAACATCAAGATGAGTCTCGAAAAATGCGCGTGATAGCCGATTACATTTCATCGATGACTGATGATCTTGCGCAGAAAATGCATCAGCAACTGTTCTCAGCTCATACCGAGTTTTAATTCCTGACTCACTTTACTAAAACGGCTTAATCTAAGTAGTTTTTCTCAAACACGCCCGGCGGCATTTGATTGATTTGAAACTGAATCATTTGGTCAAATGCCGTTAGCAAAGGGCTAAAGTCGCCATCACGCTCTAACAAGCTAAGTAAATGATAGCCAGCTTCAACGGTTGAAAGGCTATTTTCACTGGGTGCTTTGCGAATTCGGTAATTACCCTTGAGATCTTTCGGTAAATGAACCGTGTTCAACGCATGCAAGTTACTCGATACTTGCCACATCTTGAATGCTTTCTTCCACGTGCCATCCAATAAAATCACACGCAGCTTCTTATTGGGAGATGTCGCCGACTCAACTGAAACAGAGTTTTCGCTTGGGTATAAAATCACATGTTGATACTGTTCATCGCACAACAATGCGTTGAGTTGTTCGTTGTCTGAAAAGTCTTCGCCAACAAACGTCACGCTGTTATTAAGAGATAACGAGAGAATACGCGCTGTTCCCATCGGACGATGCTCTTCTGATGGGTGCTGAAGAATGATAAGCTCAACATTCGATTCGAGTGGTGTAACCCACTGACAAATACAAGCTTTCAAAGCCTTGCTGCATTGGGGGCAATAACGAGACATGGATTTAATGTGTACCCTGTTTTAATTTTCATTTCACTTTTATGCGTCTTATTCCAATTTGAGCCAATACAAGCTTGGGTCGTTTGGGATAGCAATGCGATTGCCGATGGGCAATGGTGGCGAATCCTAACAGGAAACTTTTCACATACCAACTACTCGCATCTTCTGATGAATCTAGCAGGCTTGTGGATCATCAGCTACCTGTTTCAACCGAGTAAAAAACAGCTTGTTGTTGCTTTGCTTGTGATCAGTTTAGTGACTGGCGTCGCTCTGTTGTTTTCAAGTATTCAGATCTACGTTGGCCTATCGGGCACTTTGCATGGGTTGTTTGGCTTATTCGCGCTCAGAGAGGCTTTAAACGGCAGGAAGTCTAGTTGGCTGTTAGTATTCGGATTAGTCGCTAAAATCGCTTGGGAGCAGCTTATTGGCCCTTCTAGCACGACTGGTGAACTGATTAATGCTCGTATCGCGATTGAAGCCCACCTAGCAGGTGCATTGGCCGGAGGCTTCATATCTATCGCTTCATTTCTAACAAGTAGAAAAACGGGTCAAAGTTGAATTCTTTCGCGGTTCTTTTCAACCGTCGCTTCACCTATCCCTTTGACACTCACCAAATCATCAGCAGTAGTAAATGCCCCGTTCTGATCTCTGTAATCGACGATTTCTTTGGCTTTCTTGTCACCCACGCCAACCAATAGTGCTGAAAGTTCTTCTGCCGTCGCGGTATTGATGTTGACCGTAATCTCAATGCCTTCGTAAAGCTCAGCCTTGGTTGGGCTGTCTGCAAACACGGCAGGGCTTAAGAGCATCAGAAATGAAAGAATTAGTGTTGAATATATCGTGCGCATAAATAGTTCCTTTGTTCAAAAAACGTAACTTATGCATTTGCCGCGCTAGATAACACAATCACCAGATAAAAATAAAGCGGATCACCTAAGTGACCCGCTTCGTTATACATCTTATTTTCATCAGCTTGTTTGTTGGCTCACAAATCTGAATTAAAGCCTAACAATCACGTGTTGATTTCAGTAGTAAGCTCTAACTTGAGCTTGCTACTGAGGTAATCAAACGCTTACTGACCTTGACCCACTACGTAGTATTCAACGTCTGCGTTTTTACGAAGTACGTTTAATACGTTAGTCAGGTCTTGCTGGTTACCAACTCGCTCCAACTGTGCACCAATTTGAGTGCTGTAGGCTGGGTTGATCTCAGCCGTTACTTTAGAAAGCTCAACAACAACGATATTACCGTCTTGGTCTTTAGATTGACCGAACACAGCTTGACCTGCTTCTGGTTTCGCTAGAGCGAATACAGATGCCGCTAATGGCGAGTTACGGTCAATCGTTTCAAGTTCAGTGAACTCAAGGTTGTTGTCCGCTAGTACTGCTTCATTGCCTTGCTCAAGTTCGTTCACTAGAGAAACACCTAGCTCAACCGCTTGCTGCTCTGCTTGTACAGCAGACAGTGCAGCGACAACTTGATCTTTCACTTCAGCTAGAGGAAGAACTGTCTCATCACGAGTCTCTTCTACACGAACAACAATTACGTGCTCAGGTGCAACTTCGATAACTTCCGAGTTTAGACCGTCTTCTTTCACTTCAGGGCTCAAGATAGCTTGCATAACTGCAGGCGTCATCAGAACTTCTGGAGCGTCAACTTGAGAGATGAAATCTGTCGTTGTGATCTTCGCGTTGATAGCTTCTGCAGAATCATCTAGAGAATCTGGGAATTCAAACGCTACTTTTTCTAGCTCAGTTTGTTGCTCGTAGAACTGATCAACTGCGTGTTGGTCTAGAAGCTCTGTCTTAATCTCTGCCGCTACTTCAGTGTAAGGCTGAGCTTGAGACGCTTTTAGTTCGTCTAGCTTGATGATGTGGTAGCCGAAATCAGATTTAACTAGGCCAGTAGTATCGCCAATATTCTCAAGAGCGAAAGCCGCGTCTTCGAATGCAGGGTCCATAACATCGCGCTCAATCCAACCTAGGTCACCGCCAACGTCTGCACTACCGAAGTCGTCAGATTTCTCTTCCGCTAGCGTAGCAAAATCAGCGCCTGCATTTAGCTCGTCTAGGATTGCCTGAGCTTTCGCTTCGTCATCGCCTTGAACTAGGATGTGGCTAACTTTACGTTGCTCTTCCGTTGAGTACTTGTCTAGGTGCTCTTGGTAGTATTTCTGTGCTTCTTCATCGCTTACTTCAAGCTGAGACTTAAGCGCTTCAGCAGAAAGCTCAATGTAAGATACCTTAGCTTGCTCTGGACGAGTGTAAGCTGCTGGGTTCTCTTGGTAGTACTGTTCGATTTGCTCGTCAGTTAACTCGATGTCTTTTGCAAGGTCAGCAACAGACAGTGTCACTGTGCGAATGTCACGAGTTTGTGCGATAAGCTTGCTCTGAGTATCGATTTCGCCCTGAAGAACGAATTCACTGCCTTGAAGTGCAGTCACAAGCTGGTTGCGCATAAGGTCACGACGCATGTATTCAGCGAAGCTCTCTGCGCTGAAACCTGCACGACGTAGTGCCGATTGGTAAACTTCTTGGTCGAATTGACCCGCCGTTTGGAACTGAGGCATTTCTAGAATCATGGTGCGGATTTGAGAATCACTGATTCGTAGGCCTAGAGACTCAGCTTGCTGCTCAAGCAGTACGTCATTGATCATGCGATCAAGTACTGATTTACGGAAAGACTCTACGTAAGCAGGGTCTGCAAGCATTTGCGCGAAGTAATCGCCAAGTTGAGACTGCATACGATTACGTTCGTTTTGGTAAGCCTGTTCGAACTCACCACGAGCAATTTCTGTGTTGCCAACTTTAGCTGCTGCGTTGTTACCGCCACCGGTGATGTAGCTGCCTACACCTGCGAATACGAATGACAGGATAATCAACCCAAGGATAATTTTTACCGCGATGCTATTCACGCCTTCGCGTAATCGATCCATCATAATTTAAGTGCTCTCCGGATATGAAGCATTGGCTTCAAAATAAAAATCTATTCACGCGATATTATCAGAAAAAGAAATGCGCATCAGTAGGATGCGCATAATTTAAATAAGTTCAATGTGCTTTGTACACATACTGTTTAAGAATGAAACATCATTTTTCAAACAGTAAACGCATTTTACTGCCTTCCCCTCTTAAATGGAGGTTTCAGCAGTGAAAATTAGTTACATGCGTCTTTAAGTGCTTTACCCGCTTTGAAGCCAGGTACTTTAGCTTCTGCGATTTGGATCTCTTCACCAGTTTTTGGGTTACGACCTGTACGAGCAGCACGAGTACGAACACTGAAAGTACCAAAGCCAACAAGTGCAACTTGGTCACCAGATTGTAGCGTTGTGCCAACTGCTTCGATGAATGCGTCTAGAGCGCGGCCAGCTGAAGCTTTAGAGATGTCTGCGTTTTCTGCGATTGATTCTACTAGTTGTGTTTTATTCACTGTTTTTCCCCTATGTGTCATCTGTGACTACTTCTGATGACTGTACGTTCCATTTTGGTTTTAATTTAGCCGCAAGCCTTATTGCAAAAGGGCTGCCGCTTTGATCAATAACTTAGCGTCCAAAAAAAACGCTGACAAGCCTTTTCGGGCCTATCAGCGTAATTCTTTACTTATTTTTGCTATGCATCACTATTTTTTCACGTCAAACTCGACCCCTGACGGATCTCGTTCTAGCGCGACTTTGAGTACTTCATCAATCCACTGAACCGGGATCACCTTCAAGTCAGCGATTACGTTGTCTGGAATCTCTTCCAAATCACGCTCATTGTCTTTAGGGATCAGTACAGTTTTGATGCCGCCACGGTGTGCAGCAAGCAGTTTTTCTTTCAAGCCACCGATAGGTAAAACTTCACCACGAAGGGTAATTTCACCTGTCATACCGACCTCTGCTTTAACCGGGTTACCCGTCAAGCTAGAGACAAGTGCAGTACACATTGCGATACCCGCACTCGGGCCATCTTTCGGTGTAGCACCTTCTGGTACGTGAACGTGAATGTCACGTTTTTCGTAGAAATCTGAGTTGATACCCAGTTTTTCAGCACGAGAACGAACCACTGTCATTGCCGCTTGAATCGACTCTTTCATCACGTCGCCAAGTGAGCCAGTTTGCGTTAGCTTACCTTTGCCCGGCATTGCTTCGGTCTCGATAGTCAGTAGATCACCACCCACTTGAGTCCACGCTAGGCCTGTTACTTGACCGATACGGTTGCTTTCATCCGCTTTACCGAAGTCGTGGCGTTGAACACCTAAGTACTCTTTCAGGTTATCAATGTTAACCGTTACAGACTTAAGATCGCTGTCTAGCAAGATGTTCTTCACTGCTTTACGACAGATCTTTGAGATTTCACGCTCTAGGCTACGTACACCCGCTTCACGCGTGTAGTAACGAATGATGCCGATGATTGCAGAGTCTTCAATCTCAATTTCATGAGGCTTAAGACCGTTGCGTTGAACTTGCTTGTCCAGTAAATGGCTCTTAGCAATGTTCAGCTTCTCATCTTCTGTGTAACCAGATAGACGAATCACTTCCATACGGTCCAGTAGAGGCCCAGGAATGTCCATCGAGTTCGATGTTGCCACGAACATAACATCTGACAGATCGTAATCTACTTCTAGGTAGTGATCGTTAAATGCGTTGTTTTGTTCTGGATCTAGAACTTCTAGAAGTGCTGAAGATGGGTCGCCACGCATATCAGAAGACATCTTATCGATCTCATCTAATAGGAACAGTGGGTTCTTAACACCAACTTTAGACATCTTCTGGATCAGTTTACCCGGAAGTGAACCGATGTACGTACGACGGTGACCACGAATCTCAGCTTCATCACGAACGCCACCAAGTGCCATACGCGTGTACTTACGACCCGTTGCCGCAGCAATCGAACGACCTAGCGAGGTTTTACCTACACCAGGAGGACCAACAAGACAAAGGATTGGGCCTTTTAGCTTGTTGATACGGTTTTGTACTGCCAAGTATTCAAGAATACGTTCTTTAACACGCTCTAAGCCGTAGTGGTCTTCGTTTAAGATCTCTTCCGCTTTCGCTAGATTCTTTTTCACTTTTGAACGCTTAGCCCAAGGAACGCCAACCATCCAATCAATGTAGCTACGTACTACTGTTGCTTCAGCAGACATTGGCGACATCATTTTCAGTTTTTGCAGTTCTTGCTCGGTTTTTTCACGAGCTTCTTGAGGCATCTTAGAGTCTTCGATCTTCTTCTTCAGAGTCTCGAATTCATCAGGAGCGTCGTCCATCTCGCCAAGTTCTTTCTGAATCGCTTTCATTTGCTCATTCAGGTAGTACTCACGCTGAGATTTTTCCATTTGCTTCTTAACGCGGCCACGAATGCGTTTTTCAACTTGCAAGATGTCAATTTCTGACTCCATTTGGCCCATCAAGAATTCCAGACGTTCAGTCACATCTAAGATTTCTAGAACGTGCTGCTTGTCTACCAGTTTAAGTGGCATGTGTGCAGCAATCGTATCAGCAAGGCGAGCTGCCTCATCAATACCGTTCAGAGATGTTAGAACTTCTGGTGGAATCTTTTTGTTCAGCTTAATAAAGCCTTCGAATTGATTGATCGCGCTGCGAACAACCACTTCTTGTTCTTTTTCGTCAAGTTCTGAGGTTACAACGTATTCTGCGTCCGCTAAGAAAAACTCACTTTCTTTGAATTGGTGAATTTTTGCACGCTGCTGACCTTCGACAAGCACTTTAACAGTACCATCAGGGAGCTTTAGTAACTGAAGAATGGTAGCGACAGTTCCTACTTTAAATAGGTCGTCAATTGAAGGCTCATCAGTGTCCGCTTCTTTCTGCGCTACAAGTAGTACTTGTTTGTTAGCTTCCATTGCCGATTCAAGGCAAGTAATCGATTTTTCACGACCAACAAACAATGGAATAACCATGTGTGGGTAAACCACTACATCACGTAGAGGTAGCACGGGGATTTCGATACGCTCGGAACGTTCCAAGTTCATATATTTCTCTCTTCCGCTTTAACTTATAAAGCAGTATATGGGGCTTAAACGACTGGATTCAATGGAAGAATAAAAAAAAGGAGGTAATTGCTTACCTCCTTTTTCAATTTGAGTGACTTGTCTAAAAAAGACCTACTCTGCAACAGCTGCTTGGTTATCTGAGTTGCTGTAAATTAATAGTGGTTCTGACTCACCATTAATTACCGACTCATCAATCACAACCTTGCTTACATCAGTTGAAGATGGCAGTTCGTACATAGTTTCTAGTAGAACACCCTCCAAGATAGAACGTAGACCACGAGCACCTGTTTTACGGTTCATTGCTTTCTTAGCAATGGCACGTAAAGCATCTTCACGGAATTCTAACTCTGTATCCTCAAGCTCAAATAATGCTGCGTACTGTTTTGTAAGTGCATTCTTTGGCTCACATAGGATTTGGATTAGCGCTTCTTCATCAAGCTCTGTCAGTGTTGTTGTCACAGGTAGACGACCAATGAATTCTGGAATCAGACCATATTTCACTAGATCTTCAGGTTCTACTTGAGTGAACAATTCACCGATAGTTTTGGTTTCATCTTTTGAACGCACTTCTGCGCCAAAGCCGATACCTGAACCTGTTTCTACACGCTGTTCAATCACTTTATCTAGGCCTGCAAACGCACCACCACAGATAAATAAGATCTTAGACGTGTCCACTTGCAAGAACTCTTGTTGTGGATGCTTACGACCACCTTGAGGTGGAACTGAAGCTACTGTACCTTCAACAAGTTTTAGTAGAGCTTGCTGTACACCTTCACCAGACACGTCACGCGTGATTGATGGGTTTTCAGCTTTACGAGAAATCTTGTCGATTTCATCGATGTAAACAATGCCGCGTTCCGCTTTCGCTACGTCGTAATCACATTTCTGAAGCAACTTCTGGATGATGTTTTCAACATCTTCGCCCACGTAACCCGCTTCGGTTAGTGTTGTTGCGTCTGCCATTGTGAAAGGAACGTCTAGGAAACGAGCCAATGTTTCAGCCAGTAGTGTTTTACCACTACCAGTAGGACCGATAAGAAGAATGTTACTCTTACCTAGCTCTACGCCTTCAGCTGTCGTATCACCATTACGTAAACGCTTGTAGTGGTTATAAACTGCAACTGCTAGCACTTTCTTCGCGTATTCTTGACCGATTACATAGTCGTCAAGATGCTCACGAATCTCACGCGGCGTTGGCAGCGATTCCGATTCTTTCTTAGGAAGAACATCTTTAATTTCTTCACGAATAATGTCGTTACAAAGATCGACACATTCATCACAAATGTAAACAGAAGGACCTGCGATTAACTTGCGAACTTCGTGTTGGCTTTTGCCACAGAAAGAGCAGTAAAGCAGTTTACCGCTACCACCCTCTTTGCTTTTATCTGTCATTCGCTAACCTCTTAGCCTTAACTCTCTATGCTTGAGTGTATATCAATTTGAATCACTTTGCGTTAAACAATTGCCCTGCAATTATTGACCGCGGTGATTAAGAACTGAATCCACCAAGCCGTATTCTACTGCTTGATCAGCAGACATGAAGTTATCACGATCTGTATCGCGCTCAACAACTTCTAGAGGCTGACCAGTGTGCTCTGCCAATAGTTTGTTTAGCTTTTGTTTGATCGTTAGGATCTCTTGCGCGTGAATTTGAATATCAGACGCTTGGCCTTGGAAGCCGCCAAGTGGCTGGTGAATCATTACACGTGAGTTTGGAAGCACGTGACGCTTACCAGGAGTACCACCCGCTAGTAAGAATGCACCCATAGAGCAAGCTTGACCCATACATACTGTGCTCACGTTTGGCTTGATGAACTGCATTGTGTCGTAGATAGACATGCCTGCTGTTACGCTACCGCCAGGTGAGTTGATGTAAAGATAGATATCTTTGTCTGGGTTTTCTGATTCCAAGAAAAGCAGTTGAGCCACGACAAGATTTGCCATGTGGTCTTCCACTTGACCTGTTAAGAAAATGATACGTTCTTTTAATAGACGAGAATAAATATCGTAAGAACGTTCACCACGGGAAGTCTGTTCAACCACCATAGGAACTAGTGCGTCCATAATCGATGGGATTGTATTTTTTTCTTGGTAGCTCATATTCTTATGTCCCTAAAATAAATGGCCCGAATGATTAAATCATACGGACCATTGTTAGCAGAATTGTTGACCGTACGTCAACCTTCTACGTCAGATATTACTATATTAAGCAGGTTGCTGATTCATTAGCTCGTTGAAGCTAACTTCTTTATCAGAAACTTGAGCTTTAGCGATGATTGCATCAATAGCTTGCTCTTCTAGAGCAACATTGCGCATGTTGTTCATCATTTGCTCGTTTTGCTCGTAGTAAGCAATAACTTCTGTTGGATCTTCGTATGCTGTAGCCATCTCTTCGATGATAGCTTTAACTTTCTCGTCGTCAGCTTTTAGCTCTTCAGTCTTGATTACTTCACCAAGAAGAAGACCTACAACTACGCGACGTTTAGCTTGCTCTTCGAACAGCTCACGTGGAAGTTGGTCAGCAGCTTCAGTGTTGCCACCGAAACGTTGAGCAGCTTGTTGACGTAGAACACCGATCTCTTGATCGATTAGAGCAGAAGGTACGTCGATGTTGTTTTCGTTAACTAGACCGTCGATAGCTTGCTCTTTGATGCGGTTCTTAACAGCTTGCTTAAGCTCACGCTCCATGTTCTTACGAACTTCAGCTTTAAGACCTTCAACGCCGTCAGTTGCGCCGAACTTAGCAACGAATTCTTCGTTTAGTTCTGGAAGTTCACGAGCTTCAACTTTGTTCAGCTTGATAGAGAACTTAGCTGCTTTACCTTTTAGGTTTTCAGCGTGGTAATCTTCTGGGAAATTTACGTCGATTTCGAATTCCATACCTGCTGTTTTACCAACGATACCGTCTTCAAAACCAGGGATCATGCGACCAGCGCCCATCTCTAGTGGGAAGTTCTCAGCTTTACCGCCTTCGAACTCTTCACCGTCGATAGAACCAACGAAGTCGATAGTTGCACGAGAACCAGCGTCAGCAGCAGCTTCAACTTCAGTCCAAGTTGCTTGTTGCTTACGTAGAGTTTCGATCATCTCTTCAACGTCAGCTTCTTTAACTTCTACTGCTGGTTTCTCAACAGTGATGTTTTCTAGACCTTTCAGCTCAACTTCTGGGTAAACTTCAAAAGTTGCGTTGAATACTAGGTCAGCGCCTTCGTTGTTTTCAACTGGTGCGAAAGTAGGTGCGCCAGCTGGGTTGATTTTCTCTTTAACGATCGCTTCGATGAAGTGACGTTGCATTACTTCGCCCATCACGTCTTGACGTACTGCTTTGCCGTACATTTTAGCAACCATCTTCATTGGCACTTTGCCTTTACGGAAACCATCGAAACGACGGTTTTTCGCGATGTTGCGTAGTTCAGCTGTAACTGCATCTTCGATGTTAGCAGCAGGAACAGTAATATTAAGACGGCGCTCTAGGCCTTCTAGCGTTTCAACAGTAACTTGCATTATATAAACCTCAAAACTGGCTCAGTAATCTGAGCATATGAGCCGTAACTTAGCTTTAATTCAAAAGCAGACGTTGTTGGCTGCATCCTTGTGTAGTGCTCTATCCGAACACCTAATTTAAAATCGAGCATTGATGTCTGAATTGATTATTCAACCAAACACCAGACTAATCAGCGATATCTTCGTTCTTCACACGTCGATTAAAACGCAATAAAGCTTGTTTTCAGAAACAAGAAAGGTATCTCCGATTAGCCTCAGGACAGAAATTTTAGACGCGACATTCTAGCGATCTGTTTAATCTCTGTCGAGCCGTTCACCTCTGCATGATGATGAATGCTCTAAATTCGTCCAACTAAGTGATACAAAAACGATCAAATCATCACTTAGCACAACAGAAATGGGGACAATAGCGACTTTTTCAAGGGAATCGAGGGCTTTTTTTGTTAAAAACCTTAAAAAGAGATCTTGCTCTTGTTTTACCCCTCAGAGTCGATAACTTTTTCAACAATCCCCGTTACAAACCCTTAACCTACATCCATCTGTTCACTCTCTGCTTTCAGCAAAAACTACCGCTATTTGCTACCATAAACGAGAGAAGACAGGCTTGATTGTTTACCAAAGAAATCAGCGGAGAGCCTTCATGTTTCAAGCTTTTAAAATCCCAATACTGTTAATGGTCACATACAGTTTACTGATGGTGTTTGGCGGTCATTGGGTGTGGAGCACGAGCCATGAAAGTTTGTTAAATGATCATCAATCTAAGCTGGACCGCTTTTCTGTTCATATTTCAAGCCAATTGGATAAGTTCGCGCACATTCCCGAGCTGCTTTCAAAAGACAAAGAGCTGGTCGATGCCCTGCACTCTCCAAGTAACTCTGCGCAAATCGAACTCACTAATCGTTATCTAGAGCACGTAAACTCGGTGATTCAAGCATCCGACACCTACCTACTAGACAGTATCGGCACCACCATTGCAGCCAGTAACTGGAATCAACCGCGTTCTTTTATTCGTCGTAACTTTGCTTTCCGCCCCTACTTTCAAGAAGCGATTATTGGCAATGAAAATCAATATTTTGCGCTAGGTTCAACCTCTGGAAAGCGAGGCTATTATTATTCTTACCCCGTCTCCTATGCCGCCGAGATTATTGGCGTCATTGTCGTAAAGATGGATTTATCGCTGATTGAAGCAAGTTGGAAAGGCAAACAGAGTTTTTTTGTTGCTGACGATAAAGATCAAATTGTATTTATGTCGAGTAACCCTGAGTGGCTGTTCAAAAGCCTTCAGCCGCTAAGCGAAGTACAACACACTCGAATTCAAGAAAGCAGGCAGTATCTCGATACAAAAATAGAAAGCCTGCACTTCTCCGGCGATTTAGACAGTGCCACCAGTCGTATTGAGTCGCCACACAAACTCGTCCAAGAGCAGTTCTTTAGTTCTTCGCGTTTCCTAGCCGAACCAAGACTCACCATACGGGTATTTTCTCCAACCCACTTAGTTTGGTGGGACTTGGTTGCTTACCTTGTGGTTTTGAGCCTAATCTTTGCGATTATTTATCTAACAATGCAGCTCAACCACCATAGACAACAAAGACGAGCACAGATAGACAGGCTGCAATCCGAAGCCAAGCAAAAACTCGAATTTCAAGTGCTTGAACGTACATCGGAGTTACATGTTGAGATCAAACACCGTATCGAAACCGAGCATGTTCTGAGGCAAACCCAAGACGAGCTCATCCAAGCCGCCAAACTAGCAGTGCTAGGGCAGATGTCAGCGAGCATCAGTCACGAACTGAATAACCCGCTTGCCGCGATTCGCAGTTATGCCGACAACGGCCGATTGTTTCTTGCCAAAGAAAAAACCGATCGTGTCGATGACAATCTATCGCGAATCTCGGCACTCACTGATCGTATGGCGAAAATCAGCCACCAGCTTCGCTCGTTCGCCAAAAAATCTACTGCGGAAGAGCTACACACCTTACAAATACTCCCAGTTTTACATTCATCGAAAGAGCTGATGAAGCCACAACTCAAGAGCGAGCGAGTTAAGGTCAACGAACTCCCTGAGACCTTTGATGCTTGCGTGCTCGCCAACGCCATTCAACTGGAACAGGTGATCATTAACCTGCTGACCAACGCGATTCAGGCGGTGGAACAACAAGATGACAAACAATTAGCTATTCTGTTAGAGATTAGAGAGTCCGACCATCAACAAGCCAATACCTTGCTAATTCATGTCGATGATAACGGCCCCGGCTTCACCTCCCCTTCTAGCGGAAACTTTTTTGAACCCTTCCATACCACCAAGAAAAACGGACTTGGACTTGGGCTATCGATTTCTCAACAAATAATCAACGGAATAAATGGCAAGCTCGTTACCGGTAGTAGCCCTCAAGGCGGTGCTCGAATCAGCATAGAGTTGCCCCTTGTTGGACATGAACAGCAAACAAAAAATCAGCAATAACCAGAATACAAAGAAGTAAAGGAATCACTATGTGTCACGTCTATTTCATTGATGATGAATCCGATCTAAGAATGGCGATTGAACAGAGCTTCGAGCTCGCCGACATTGATGCCGAATTCTTTCCCGATGCGGAGTCTGCTCTGCTCGCGATTCAAGAAAACGGCTTACCTCACGTGATCATCACTGATATCTGTCTACCAGGTCTATCCGGGCATGATCTGCTCAACACCGTGATGCACAAAGACAAAGAGATCCCCGTGATCATGATTACTGGTCACGGCGATATTTCAATGGCCGTTCAAGCCATCCAATACGGCGCCTATGACTTCATTGAAAAACCTTTCGCTAATGAACGCCTAATCGAAACCACTAAGCGAGCGATAGAAAAACGTCAGCTCACACTAGAGAACCTTGAGTTAAAACGTTCACTTAAAGCCAGCCAAGCACTTGGTCCAAGGATCATTGGTGACACGCAATCAATGACGGAGCTGCGGTCTATCATCACTCACGTTGCCGATACCAATGCCGACATATTGCTATTTGGCGAAACAGGCACTGGCAAAGAATTAGTTGCACGCTCTCTGCATGAACAAAGCAGCAGGCGAGAACAAAACTTCGTCGCAGTCAACTGCGGCGCAGTACCTGAAAATCTGATTGAGAGTGAACTGTATGGCCATGAGAAAGGGGCATTCACTGGCGCAGAAAGCAAACGTGTCGGTAAATTTGAATTTGCTCAGGGCGGAACTCTATTCTTAGATGAAATTGAGTCCATGCCAATGCAGGCACAAATTCGCCTGTTGCGCGTCTTGCAAGAACGCGTCATCGAAAGGGTTGGGTCTAATGGTTTAGTCCCTCTAGACATTCGAGTGATTGCGGCAACTAAAGTCGACCTAAAGAAAGCCGCTGAAGAAGGCTCTTTCCGCCAAGATCTCTATTATCGACTCAATGTTGTGACCTTAGATTTACCGCCGTTAAGAAGCCGACAAGAAGATATCCCAGCACTCTTCCACCACTTCTTACTGGTCGCTGCGGCGCGTTATGGCAAGACTGCCCCTGCCCTTCCACAAAAGGAGCTGCACGCACTTTTGGCTCATGATTGGCCGGGAAATGTTCGAGAATTACGTAATACTGCAGAGCGTTTTGTACTTTTAGGTAAGCTTTCTCACTTATCAGACAGCGCCACTGAAACTACTCAAGAACTGTCTTTGGCAGAATTGGTATCTGACTTTGAAAAAAACACGTTGAAGCAGGCACTTATTGAATGCAATGGCAGTATAAAAGAGACCATGGAGAGGCTGCAATTACCGAGGAAAACCCTCTACGATAAGATGCAAAAGCACCAACTAACGAAAGAATCTTATAAGGTAGAACCAAACTAAATTAGATTTGGGAGCAAGATCACCTATACTTATTTCGACAACAGGATGTTATGCAATAAATATAATAAGGAAGTGGTTATGGGTGAGAAAACAAAAGTGCCATCGATTACCGATACTTTCGAGATAGATGGTATTTTTTATGCTGACAATCATGTCGATCTACACACGCCAGAATTAGAGGCAAAACGCGCTTTGTATGAGCAGATAAAGCCTCATTCAAATCGTGGCAGAAATATAGATGAGGAGGTCTAGCGACCTCCTCATTTTTTATGGATTAAATTCCATGTCAGTGAATGACTCAAATAGCTACTTGGTTATGATCTCTGGTCCCATCAAGGTGGTTGGTAACCATGTTGATACCCAAGGTACGTAAGTGACGATAATCAGGAATAAGAACATCACCCCAACCCACGGCAATGCGGCTTTTACCACGTTCATCATCGACATCTTCGCGACACCTGCGGTCACAAACAAATTGAGCCCGACAGGCGGCGTTATCATCCCTATCTCCATGTTCACCACCATCATGATACCTAGGTGAATTGGGTCGATACCGAGCGCAATTGCAATTGGGAATACCAAAGGAGCAACGATGATCAGCAAGCCTGATGGCTCCATGAACTGCCCACCAATCAAGAGTAAAACGTTTACTACAATCAAAAAGGTGATCGGACCCAAGCCCGCAGATAGCATAGACTCAGTGATCATTTGAGGAATGCGTTCTTCGGTCAGTACATGCTTAAGAATCAGAGCATTGGCAATGATAAACAGCAGCATGATCGTCAGCTTGCCTGCATCGTAAAGTGTGTCTTTGGTGTCTTTATGGAAAAACGTTTGGAACACCTTAACCAAAGCAGGCTTTGTATTGTTCTTGTCAGCGAAAGGCCCCATATCTTTATAGATAAAGTTGGCAATGAAGAAGGCATACACCGCAGCCACTGCCGCCGCTTCTGTCGGAGTAAAGATGCCGCCGTAGATACCACCTAGAATGATGACAATCAGCAGCAAGCCCCAGCTCGCATCTTTCGCAGCTGCGAACATCTCGCCCCAGCCCACAAATGGCTGTGCCGGAATCTTCTTAATACGTGCTGCGATGTAGATAGCAATCATCAACATCACACCCGCCAGCAAACCAGGAATAACGCCACCTAAGAACATACGACCTACCGATACATCGGTCGCAGCCGCGTAAACCACCATCACGATGGACGGCGGAATCAAGATACCCAAAGTACCCGCGTTACAGATAACCCCTGCCGCGAACTCTTTTGAGTAACCGTTTTTGATCATACCTGCGATAACGATACTACCGATCGCCACTACCGTTGCAGGAGATGAACCAGAAAGGGCTGCGAACATCATACATGCCACAACCGACGCCATCGCCAAGCCGCCGCGGAACCAACCTACCATCGCGATAGCAAAACGGATAATACGTTTCGCCACGCCACCAGTAGACATGAAGCTAGAGGCCAAAATAAAGAAAGGAATCGCTAAGAGTGTGTAGTGGCCTGCAAATGCATTAAACAGCGTTTGTGCGACTGAAGCTAATGACGCATCTGAGTGCATCAATAAGAATATTACGCTCGATAAACCGAGGGAAATTGCAATTGGTACACCGACCAACATGAAAGCAATTACCATTAAAAATAGAAATAACATTGCCATGATTAGTCTTCCTTACCGTTAGATTTTGTACTCGACTCATTCGCTTTGTTCTGCGGAGTCGAATTCAATACCGCTGTCGCATCTTCGTCAGAGCCCGCTAGCACGTCTGCTTTCAACGCATCCAGCTCTTCTTCGGCTTCATGGCCTGCAATCATGCGGTCAAGCTTTCCCGTCGCCACTTGATAAGCGATTTGGATAAATCGGAACGTCAGCATTGCCATACCAATCGGCAGCGCCATATAAGGAATAAAACGTGGCAGTTTCTCGTATCGCTCGCCTTCATTCAGCCAGTCAGCAAGAAACTGAAGCATCTCTGGCATTGGAATATCGTCGGTCTCGTACCATGCGCGATCGGTCGCGAATGGGTACCAATAATTCCAAGAACCGATAAGAAGTAAGATTGAAAATGCTAGGCAGCTTGTCACGGCGATGAGCGCATACACTTTGCGTAGCTTTTCTGGGGCAAGGTTGATGATCACATCAACACCAATGTGGAAGTGTTTTTTAACGCCATAAGATGCGCCCACTAACACCATCCAAGCAAACATGAACACGGTCAGTTCCAGTGCCCATAAGATGTTGTCATTGAATGCGTATCGAAATACCACGTTGGCAAAAGTAAGTAGCGTCATTGCGCCAAGGAAAAATGCGATTAGTGACTCTTCAATCACATCCGTAACTCTTCCGACTTTGGAAAAAAGAGAGGTTTCCAGTGCTGATTCGCTAGAATTTGGTTGTTCCATTTGAGGCTTTTCCATAATTGACTCCGCTTATAATTGTTTTAATAAGGAGTGACGAATACTCGCCACTCCCTTAGCGGTGTTATTGGTTTGAAGCTAACGCTGCATCGATAAGGTCTGAACCGATGTCTTTTTCAAACTTCTTCCATACTGGTTGAAGTGCAGCTACCCATGCTTCACGCTGTTCAGGCGTAAGTATACGAACCTCACCACCCGCTTCGATGATGTTGTTTTTGTTCGCTAGGTTAACTTTTGAAGATTCTGCGTTACGCGTCTCAGACACTTCTTGAACGATAGTGCCAAGCTGTGTGCGTACATCTTCAGGTAGGTCTTTCCAGAAGTCGTTTGACGTTACAACTAGGTAATCCAAGATACCGTGATTAGTTTCGGTCACGCCGTCTTGTACTTCAAAGAACTTCTTACCGTAGATGTTTGACCATGTGTTCTCTTGACCATCGATAACTTTAGTTTGCAAGCCACCGTACACTTCTTTGAAAGACATCTTCTGTGGGTTAGCGCCTAGTTGTTCAAACTGAGCCACCAATACATCCGATGCTTGAACACGGAATTTCAAACCTTTTGCATCTTCAGGGCTGATAAGAGGTTTGTTCGCCGACATCTGTTTCATGCCATTGTGCCAAAACGCAAGACCTTGCAGGCCACGACGCTTCATCGCGTTCTTCAGCTTTTCACCAGATTCTGAGTTTTGGAAACGGTCAACGGCTTCTACGTCTTCAAATAGGAAAGGAAGGTCAAAAATGCGGTATTTCTTAGTGAACTTCTCAAATTTTGACAGCGATGGCGCCGCCATTTGAACATCACCATTTAACAGGGCTTCCAGTACCTTATTATCATCGTAAAGTGTTGAGTTAGGGAAAACTTGCATACAAGCTTTTCCATTCATTTCTGTGTTTACTCGCTCTTCCAGTAAAGAAGCGGCGATGCCTTTCGGGTGCTTATCGGTATTGGTTACATGACTGAATTTAATCACGATTTCACCAGGGTCACAGTTTGCAGCAGCATTAAAACTTGTGAGCGCCAGAGCTGATACAGACAGCAGGGTAAGAGGCTTAAACATTATTATTCTCCTTAGTAAACAAAGCAGCCCTTCAATGGGAACTGCGTGCTTTCACTAATGCAATTAGCGCGCCATATTGACACAATTCATTAACAAGCCTTTAACCGCAAGGCTTCATAAGATCTGCCTGCAGTTGTCGCTAACTCGCTACAAAAATTAATGGGTGGAAAATGACACATAGAATATTTGTAAATGGGTGGGAGTTGACCAAAGCATCAGAGATAAATGAGGTCTGACCAAAAGCCCCTTTCACGATGATGCCTTGAAGTAATTTCAACCTATCCTGTAGAGTGCTGCACAACTTAGTCAGATTTACTGATCCACTACTTACCAAGAGTTGCTACCCATGAGTCAGATCTACCATCACCCAGTACAGATTTACTACGAAGATACCGATCACTCAGGTGTGGTTTATCACCCTAACTTTCTTAAATACTTTGAGCGTGCGCGCGAGCATGTGTTGGGCAGCGATAAACTGGCAGAGTTGTGGAATGAACATGGACTGGGGTTTGCGGTGTATAAAGCCAATATGACCTTTCAAGACGGCGTTGAGTTCGCAGAGATCTGCGATATCCGAACCTCTTTTGAGCTCGATGGCAAATACAAAACCTTATGGCGACAAGAGGTATGGCGTAAAGATGCAACCAAACCTGCCGTGATTGGTGATATCGAGATGGTTTGCCTAGATAAAGACAAACAACTTCAGCCTGTACCCGCAGAAGTATTAAAAGCGATGCTTGGCGAAACGAGTTAACCAATATTACGAATGGCTGAGAGCGAGCCGTGTTCAAGATTAGAAGCTAAAGGTTCTAGTGTAACGAACGTAAACTCAGCCAAGTAGCTTCGATTTGGGGAAGCACTTAATCTCTAATTGCATAGGAAGCGTTGCACCACCAAGCGTCACGGCAAATCGAAACTGGTTATCCAGCCTTCCTAAACTGCATTGCCAATCTGTTGAAGTATTGTCATTTTCAGCAGCATCCAACCCTACACCGTTATGGACAATGATTCCTCCATGTAACTCTGGTCGTAAACCCGACGAATGAACTGGCAGCGTTTGTTGAGTTAGATTGGAAAAATCGAACGAAAAACTTTTCAATGATGTGGCCAACCCCTTACCTGTCGCTTTGATATACGACTCCTTCAGCGCCCAAAGATCGAAAAAACGCTCTCTCTGCAGTCGACTTTTCTTTTGACGTTCTTATCTAAACTAGATAGACGATCAAGACTTCTGCATACGCTTTTTCAAGCGCGCTAAATCAATTGCACTTGAGCGTACAGTAAGCTTGATGCATTCGTAGTCGTATTCTTCCTTCACCACACTCATGTTTGAGCGAATCTCACCGATAATGCCTTGTCCAGAATAAGGAATCGTGATCTCTTCTTCGATCATGCCTTGTTCAGCCACACCCACAATGTACTTGTGCAGTTTGGTGATATCGAGCGGGTCACGAGTCGAGGTCAGCATTGCATCTGGGAATTCTTCAATCAGCTCTAACTGTTCTTCTTCGCTCAATCTATCGCACTTGTTCAGTACCAATAGTTTTTCGCTGCCTTCAACGCCCACTTGCGCTAATACTTCGTGTACCACATCAAGCTGTGCGCGGAATGAAACATCAGAAGCATCAACCACATAAAGCAGTAATGAAGCATCATGCGCTTCTGCTAGTGTTGAGTGGAATGAAGCAACCAGATCGTGTGGCAGTTTCTTGATGAAACCCACCGTATCTGACACTAAGATACGCGGCTGAGTGATCGGCTGAAGTGCACGAACCGTGGTATCTAAGGTCGCGAATAGCTTATCTTCACCGCTCACTTCGGTTGCGGTCATAGCGCGCATCATCGAAGATTTACCCGCGTTGGTGTAGCCAACCAGAGCAACAGTGAAAAGCTCCGAACGCTGAGTGCGTCGGTTCTTCATTTCGTCCTGTACGCTAACCAGCTCACGTTTAAGCGCAGCAATTTGGTCACGTACTTTACGGCGGTCTAGCTCTAATGAAGTTTCACCAGCACCCTGACCCATTTGACGCTCTTTATCACCGTCGGCTGTTTCACGCAGTCGAGGCACTAAGTAGTTTAGGCGAGCGATTTCAACTTGCAGACGTGCGGTACGAGTACGAGCATGGCGGCTAAAGATCTCGATGATGATACCAGTACGGTCAAATACCTCGACACCCAAGTGCGCTTCTACATTACGCAGTTGAGATGGGCTCAAATCACAGTCGAATACCACTACGTCAGCAGTACCAAACTCCACATCTTCAGATGGAAGATCATCAAAATCTAATTCATCGATACTAGCGCGAAAATCAAAAGATTCATCGATAAAATCTTCATCTTCTGCTTCTTCAATCGAACCTTGGTAACCGGTGAGGTGTGCAATTTCTGCAAGCTTACCTGCGCCCAACACGTTTTGTCGTTGTGTTGAACTGTGGTGCTGTGATTGTGTACCGACCACTTTAAACCCTAGGGTTGTTACTAAGCGAGCAAGTTCGGCAAGAGACTCTTTTGCTTCGTCACCTTTGAAGTCCGGTGTCGTAATAGAAATAAGTAAAGCGTTACTAGCTGAGGGTTTTGCTGTTAGTTTCATGTATTCTTCTGTTTATGCACTAATGTGCAACCTAGTATTTGGTCTAAAGTAGCGCGATCCTACGCTGTTCTCGGTCAGCTTTATAGAGCTAACGGAGGCTATTTGGCGATATTATTGCAGTTAATCCATTTATCTCGTTTATCCCTCTGTTTTCGTGAGGAAATAAAACAGGCTAAAACAACAAAAAAGACAGCATCACGTTACTTATTAGTAATTAGTGATACTGCCTTTGCTTAAGCTTAGACTCTCATTGAGCTACTGTCTCAAAAACTAAAAATCAATTCTCGCTTCAGTCTGAGCATCAAAGAATACCG
The DNA here is from genome assembly GCF_041470825.1 of Vibrio sp. 10N.261.55.A10. NCBI lineage: Bacteria > Pseudomonadati > Pseudomonadota > Gammaproteobacteria > Vibrionales > Vibrionaceae > Vibrio > Vibrio sp. 10N.261.55.A10. The sequence goes on from NZ_JBFRNC010000029.1 coordinate 108,111, forward strand.
CCTTTGATAAGTCAAAATGCAGCGGCGCCATTTGCCCAACTGACACTTCAAATTCTGGCGATAAACGACACGCGACTTCTTGGTCGTTCACTTTAACCATCGCAATAGTATCTGGCCCTGTCGGTTCCAATACCTCTAGTTGTAAGTCTAGCTTTGTAGAGGCAGAAACATCATCACCCTGCTGCTCAGTAATGTGCTCAGGACGTAGCCCTATCACCAACTCTTTGCCATCTTGGTCGCGCATACTCTTTGGCAAACGAATGTGGTGCTCTTGCTCAGACGTACCCGTTACTTTGATGATCGGATTCTGATCATCATCCAAATCCACCATGGTCTTAATGAAGTTCATTGATGGTGAACCCATAAAGCCCGCGACAAACATATTGTTTGGCTTGGTGTAGATCTCTTGCGGCGTACCGAGTTGCTGCAGTTCACCATCTTTCATCACCGCAATACGATCCGCCAAGGTCATCGCCTCTATTTGGTCATGGGTGACGTAAACAATGGTGGTGTTCAGCTTTTGGTGCAGACGTTTAATCTGATGACGCATTTCAACACGCAGCTTGGCATCCAAGTTAGAAAGCGGTTCATCGAACAGGTACAACTTAGGACGACGCGCTAGTGCACGTCCCATCGCGACACGCTGGCGCTGACCACCAGATAGCTGTGATGGTTTACGATCAAGCAGTTGCTCAATTTGCAGCATTTCAGCGACGCGATTCACTTCTGCGTCGATTTCGTCTTGTGGCATCTTGCGGATCTTCAAGCCGAAGGCGATATTGCCGCGTACCGTCATGTTTGGGTAAAGTGCGTACGACTGGAATACCATCGCGATGTCGCGGTCTTTAGGTTCAACCTGGGCCACGTCAACACCATCAATCACGATTTCACCCGAGCTAATATTTTCTAGCCCAGCAATGGTGTTCATTAGGGTGGATTTTCCACACCCCGAAGGGCCGACAAGTATCAAGAACTCCCCCGAATCGATACTGATGTCGATGCCCTTTAACGTTTCGTTGTCCGCGTTGCGATAGGTTTTACGGATCTGTTTTAAATCTAATGTTGCCATGGGTAATTATCCTTTTACTGATCCTGCCGTTAGGCCACGAACAAAATATTTTCCTGCGAAGACATACACCAACAGCGTTGGCAGCGCGGCGATGATCGCGGCAGCCATATCAACGTTGTATTCTTTAACGCCAGTGCTGGTGTTGACTAGGTTGTTTAATGCTACGGTGATTGGCTGAGTCTCTGAGCCAGAATACACCACCCCGAACAAGAAATCGTTCCAGATTGCGGTGAACTGCCAGATCACCGTCACCATAATGATTGGTGTCGAGATCGGTAATAAGATCTTGAAGAAAATCGTAAAGAAGCCTGCACCATCCAGTTTTGCTGCTTTGATCAATTCATCCGGAATCGAGATGTAGAAGTTACGGAAAAACAGAGTTGTAAACGCCATGCCGTAGATAACGTGCACAATCACCAAGCCGATGGTTGTGTTCGCTAGCCCCATCTTGCCGAGCATGGTTGCCATTGGTAGTAGCACCACTTGGAACGGAATGAAGCAACCAAACAACAGTAAGCTGAAGAACAGATTCGAGCCTCGGAATTGCCATTTCGTCACTACATAACCATTGAATGCACCGAGCAATGTTGAAATCGCAACCGCAGGAATCACCATTTGGAACGAGTTCCAGAAGTAGCCTTTGATGCCTTCACATTTCACGCCCGTACAGGCGGTGTCCCACGCTTTATACCAAGCATCAAACACCCACTCTTTCGGTAAGCTCATCAAGTTACCTGCCTTGATGTCTGGCAGAGTTTTGAATGAGGTCAGCGCCATGACAAACAATGGCATTAGATACACCAAGCAGAAGAAAAGCAGTGCTGAATAAATAAAGATTCGAGCAAAATTGATGTTATTCATCATGACTTTTTCTCCCTAAGTTCAGAGTAAAGATAAGGCACGAGAATCGCTAAGATACCAGCAAGCATCATCATGGCACTGGCAGCACCAAGGCCGATTTGTCCACGCGTAAATGAGTGTGCGTACATGAATAGCGCAGGAAGATCCGATGAATAACCTGGGCCACCCGCTGTCATCGCGGTCACAAGGTCGAAACTCTTAATCGCAATGTGTGAGGTGATGATCACCGCGCTGAAAACCACAGGGCGCAAGCAAGGTAGAATGATTTTCAGATAAATAGTGGGTAAGCTTGCCCCATCAATTTGAGCGGCTTTGATGATTGAAGAATCAATGCCACGAAGGCCGGCTAAGAACATCGCCATCACGAAGCCTGACGACTGCCAAAGTGCTGCGATAACCAAGGTATAGACCGACATTTCAGAGTCGACTAACCAATCGAATTTGAAGTCGGTAAAGCCCCAATCTTGCATCAGTTTTTCAATGCCAAGACCCGGATTGAGAATCCATTTCCAAGCGGTACCCGTCACGATGAATGACAAGGCCATTGGGTATAAATAAATGGTACGAATCGCGCCTTCTTGACGGATGTTCTGGTCAAGCAATACCGCCAAACCCACACCCAACAAGATAGCAATCGCCATGAACAGAAAACCAAACACACCGAGGTTGGTGATTGAGGTGATCCAGCGATCGTTGTCCATCAGCTTTTCATATTGAGCTAAACCAACAAAGTTGAAGCTCGGTAAAAATCGAGAATTCGTAAACGACAGCGCCGCCGTCCAGAATATATAGCCGTAGATACACACCACGGTCACTAACGCGGTCGGCGCCAGTACAATCTTGGGTAACCAATGTTGCAACCTGTCAGCAAAGCTAGGCTTGGGCGCAGGCTGGCTCCTTGTGGGTTTTGGAGTCGACTCAGTCAAAACATGCTCCATAACTTATCCTTGTTGCACAATCGAGCCAATGGCTTACCTTTCGGCACCACATCAGCATCACGCATATCAGAATTGGGAGTGAAGAGTAGATAGGCTCCCTACGAGCCTACCCACCCTGGGGGTTTGGTAAAGCAACACAACCCGTCACTCACGTGCGTTGTGTGTCGCTTATCAAGTTATATTAGATAGCCGCTTTCACAGCTTTCGCTAACTTAGCCGCCGCTTGTTTTGGATCGGCATCTTTCTCATTGAAGAAGTTGGTTACCACGTCGTAAATCGCGCCTTGCGCGTAACTTGTCGTCGCTAGGCCGTGAGCCATACTCGGAACAAGGTCGCCAGATTCCGCACTCGCTTTGAAGGTTGCCATAGAGTCCAACGCACATTGGTCGAACTTAGACATATCCATATCGAGACGTACAGGGATAGAACCTTTGTTTAGGTTAAAGACTTCTTGGAAATCTTTGGTAAGAATGGTTTTTGCTAGGTCTTGTTGCGCTTTTTGGTTCTCTTTGTCACTTAGTTCAAAGAATGCAAAGCTATCGATGTTGAAGGTAAATTGGCCGTCAGTACCCGGAGCTGGTGCACAGATGTAGTCTTTACCCGGTACTTTACCTGCTGCAGTAAACTCACCTTTCGCCCAGTCACCCATGATCTGCATCGCTGCTTCACCATTGATAACCATTGAAGTTGCGACGTTCCAATCACGACCCGGAGAGTTGCTGTCGATGTAATCACGCATCTTTTTGAACTTGGTGAATACTTCCACCATTTTGTCACCAGACAACACGTCCATATCCAGGTCAACGAACGCTTTGTTGTAGTCTTCACTGCCTAGCACATCAAGTGCCACCGCTTCGAATACCGTCGCGTCTTGCCAAGGTTGACCACCGTGAGCCAGTGGAATGAAGCCAGCCGCTTTAATCTTGTCTGCGGCAACAAAGAACTCATCTAACGTAGTTGGAACCGTCACGCCTGATTTTTCTAAAACAACAGGGTTCGCCCAAAGCCAGTTAACACGGTGAACGTTGACAGGAACTGCGACATATTCGCCATCCCACTTCATCACTTTAGTGACCACTTCTGGCAGTAGCTCATCCCATTTTTCTTGTTTCGCAGTTGCATCGAGAGACGTTAGAAAACCTAAACCACCCCACTCTTGAATATCATGACCTTTAATCTGCGCCGCAGATGGAGGATTGCCCGACACTGCTCGAGTTTTCAAAACAGTCATCGCACTTTCACCGCCGCCACCAGCAACAGCGAAATCTTTCCAAGTATGGCCTTGTTCTTCAATCATCTCTTTCAGTACAGCTGCGGATTTCGCTTCGCCACCGGCAGTCCACCAGTGAAGCACTTCCACTTCACCAGCTTGAGAAAATGTTGAGGCAGCAAGAAGAGATAGAGTAAGTAGGGTTTTATTGATTTTCATTATTATCTTCCATGTTTTAGCGGACTCGACGTCCGGTTCAATAAAGAGTCTACTTATTCTGATTGATAAGATTGAAACAAAAGGTAAGCCCCATGTAACACAATTGTTACATTACACTTCTAAGCCTGTGGGGATATAGACTTTGGCTTCTAAGCCGCCTTGAGAGGAGTTGCGAATAATGAGATCTCCGCCGTGTCCGTGCAGGATATTTCGGCAGATCCCGAGGCCAAGTCCGTGTCCTTGGTCGTCGGTTGCAAGCCTAAAGTAGGGTTCAAAGACCATCTCTAGCTTGTCTTCTGGAATACCATTGCCACGGTCTTGAATAGTCACGACCACCCAAAGCTCATCACCACTAACTTCCACTACGGCAGATGAACCATACTTAACTGCGTTGTCGATTAAGTTGGTCAGTACACGCTTAATCGCCAGTGGTTTCGCGACCAATGGCTCAATGACAACCGGTTCGAACTCAACTTTTGTCTGATACTGGTTATGAGATTCAATCACAGAGAGCACCATTTCATTGAGGTCAATAATGGCATTATTCTCGTGTAGATCGGTGTCTCTTACCGCTTGCAAAGCACCTTTGACCATCATCTCGAGCTCATCGAGATCTTTATTGAATTTGTCTTTCTTTACTTCACTCTCCAACAACTCTGCACGCAATCTTAGACGTGTTATTGGTGTCTTTAAGTCGTGGGAGATCGCAGAAAAAAGGTGCTCTCGGTCGGCAACATAGCGACGAATCCGTTGCTGCATGCGATTAAAGGCTCGGGTTGCGGTGACCAGTTCAGTCGCCCCTTCTTCTTTCAGTTGGGGTTGCTGAATGTCCATGCTCATCTCATTAGCGGCTCTTGCTAACTTTTTAAGAGGGCGTACTTGGCGACGAATCATCAAGTAAGTCAAAACCAAAAGAATAAGTGTTGAGGAAACTAAGAAGATCACCTGTTCTCTGCCGAGAATCGTATCGTCGAGTTTGACGTAAGGCGCAGGCAACAACGCGGCGATATACACCCATTCATGACTGGCTAATTCTATCTGAACAACCAGAATAGGAGGGTTAAGAGGTTCTAAGGTTAAAGTATGATGTGCCCACGATCGTGGGAGATCGCTCAAGTAGATGTCATTTTTAAGCAAACGAAGATGTTCAGGGCGAGAGAAATCAACCCGCACTGATTCGACTTTATTGAGCTTGCTACTCAAAACACTTTCTATCGCTTCAATCGAGGCGGTTTTTAAACGGGTATCAGGGATCGGTTCGACAATCAACGCCTCTTTATTGAAAGAAACGAAGAAGCGCGTACCGCCCATATTGCGGATTTGATCCAACACGATATGGCGATATTTAACGGGCAGAGACTGGAAGAAAGTCACCGTCGAGGCAAACATATTGGCCATGCTTGAAGAGGCAGAACGAATCCCCTCCAGTTCTTTGTGTTTGGATTCGCTATACCAAATAGACGTTGCGATACCTTGAGCTATCACCACAGCTAACAAGGTCAGTAACAATGTTCTGGCAACCAAAGAGTTTGGCTTTAACCGACTCAACCCGTTCATAGGAAATACTTCATTGCCGAGGTGCTCATTAACATCACTTGATTATCAGTGTTCATACTGAACAGGCACAGCGAGGATATAGCCATTACCGCGCATGGTTTTGATGTAGTGAGGATACTTGCCACTGTCGCCCAATCGGCTTCTCAGACGACTAAGCTGCACATCAATGCCTCGCTCAAAAGGCAACGCTTCACGGCCTCTGGTCGCAAAAGAGATGGTGTCTCGGTCTAACACCTCATTGGGGCGAGTAAGGAACAGCATTAACAGTGAGAAATCACTGCCCGACAAATCCATCTCTTCGGCGCTTTCATTGTGTGAGATTCGGTGCGCAAGTGTATCGAGAGTCCAATCACCAAAGATGATCTGTTTAGGCAATGCATCACTTGTCTTGTCATCCACCACTTGAACGCGGCGCAACAACGCTTTGATACGCGCCATTAACTGACGAGGGCTAAACGGCTTGGCAATGTAATCATCAGCACCAATTTCTAAGCCGATAATTTGGTCGGTTTCATCCGATACGGCAGTCAGCATGATGATAGGCACATTCGATTGCTTACGGACGCGTTGACACAAGGTAAAACCATCGTCACCGGGTAGCATCACATCAAGCAGAATCAGATCTGGATAACCTTGGTTTTGCAGATGAGCTTCTAGTTCAACACCATCTCCCACAGAAGAAACATCGAAACCAGATTTTGTGAGGTACTCTTCCAGCAGCTCGCGGATTTCTTGATCATCATCCACCACGAGAATTCGAGTATTTGTTGGCATCGCCCAAACCTATTAAATTTACAACTTATTCACATAGTGTATAGGCTGGCCGATTGTTTGATTATTGACATGTTTGTAAAGTTAGAAGAACAAACAGATAAAGATCACAACTTAGTGACCTCTATCTGAATCTTTAGGGCTTAATCCGCTATTGGTTGGTTATGAAGAGCAGCTGATCTCCATGGCTTTACCCCACTCAGGAGGTAGAGCCGCAAGGTATTCATAATCCGGGTGTTCCGCATAAGGGTCTGCCAGTACCACCATCAAAGCGTCAATATCGCTGCTATCACCGCGCTCTGCTTTGTCTATCGCTAGCTGAGCTAGGTAGTTTCTGAGGATGTATTTCGGGTTTACCTGTCTCATATTTTCGCAGCGCTCGACCACTGAGCTATCTTCCAATTCGCAGCGTTGTAAGTAGTTATATACCCACAGTTTTGCTGCCTCTCGATCAATTATCAGATCAATCACTTCTTGTGGCGACAAGGTGTCTAGGTTCGATAGCGTTCTAAAGAACCTTGGGTAGTCGACTTTGTTTTGCGACATCAGCTCGAACATAGATTCAAACAAACGACTGTCGCCTTCTTGTTTCGAAAGTAGCCCCAACTTACGACGCATCATCTGACTAAAGTAACCGTTCATTTGCGGTTCGTACTGCTCTAAAGCCGCCTCTAAGTCGGCCTTATCCACCAGCGGAGAAAGTGAGTGAGCCAGTGCCGACAGGTTCCAAAGCCCTATTCTTGGCTGCTGGTTAAAAGCATAACGACCTTGGTAATCCGAGTGATTACAGATCAATCTTGGGTCATATTCATCAAGAAACGCGAACGGACCATAATCGAAAGTTTGCCCGATGATCGACATGTTATCGGTGTTCATCACGCCATGAGCAAAACCATTCGCTTGCCACAACGCAATCATCTCCGCGGTACGGTCAACAATCTGATTAAACATAGCAGCGTAGGGTTTCTCTTCATCGAGACACTCAGGGAAGTGCCATTCAATGACTTTATCGGCCAGCAACTTATGCTCAGCCAACTGATTGGTATAAAACAGATGTTCAAAGTGACCGAAACGGATGTGTGATTCGGCAGCACGCACCAACAATGCGCCCCACTCTTGCTTCTCTCGATATACCGGTGTGTCGCTGGTCATCATAGCCAACGCGCGAGTGGTTGGGATATTGAGCCCTGCCATCGCTTCGCTACATAAGTACTCACGAACGGTTGATCGAATAACAGCGCGTCCATCGCCCATACGTGAATAGGGCGTTTTACCGGCACCTTTAAGGTGTAAATCGAACGTTTCGCCACTTTTCGCGACAATTTGAGCTAATAACAGCCCTCTTCCATCACCTAAATCCGGGTTATAAGAACCAAACTGGTGGCCTGCGTATTTCATTGCTACAGGCGAAAACTGCTCAGGTTCAACATTGCCAGATAACGTTTCAAGCAATTCCTCGGAAGCATCATCAAATGACAAAAAACCGAGTTCATCCGCAAGCTTATGATTCCATGCGAGCCATTGGACATTGCTGAGCGGTGTAGGTTGAATTGGGGTATAGAACAGTCGAGGTAATGCAGTAAATCGATTGTTAAATGAAATAGAATCCCAGACAGACATGAGAGATACACTGTAGATAAAAGATAACTTAAGATTATCACAGTTTCGTAACAACTTCAGAAGTGCGATGGCGCTTGTTTATAGAGGTAAGGTGATAAACCATTCCACAAGAAGAAAGTGGTGACTAGGAGTAAATTACTGGGGGATGCTTGCTAGAAGAAGATGACTAAGAAAAAGTTAAGTGGCTAGCCTGATGAGAAAAGCCACATTTATAAGAGAAAGAGTTCTGACTTTGAAGACTTTTTAACAAGTGATTTCATAATAAAAACTAAAACTATAGAGCCATGAAGCTGACTACATTAGAGCAAGAATACCCACTAGAGAAAGGGTAGAGAAAATCCAAGTACGACTGATTACGCCAAAGTTACTGTGTTGAATCATTTCTTGATGCTGCATATGTCTCTCCTTGAGAACGTGATGGTGTAACTACAATATATCGGCTTTTCGCCAAAAGCAGCAAGCACATTAATATTAACCTTTTATGACAGCATCAAGAATATTCTGTAACCATTCACCTCTCTGATAAAACAGAAAGTTATGCTCGACTGGTCGTCGAAAGCAGTGCGCCAGCCCCAATAAAGACACCTCCAGTGACACGATTAAAGACCTTGGCTCGACCTTTCGCAAACAACCAATTTGACGACTTCGCCCCCAAGTAGGCATACACCAATAACCAAGACAATTCCATCACTGCGAAGGTAAAAGCAAACACGGTAAACTGTGGTAATAGCGCAATTGAGGGATCAATAAACTGTGGGAAAAGTGCAGTAAAAAACAAGATAGCTTTGGGGTTACTCGCGCCAACAATAAAGCCACTTAAGTAATGCTGCGCAGCGCTTTCTTTGACAGATTGAGCACCGCCTTGTTGATCCGATAACTTGTCATAATCTTGTTGGCTAGAGCGCAGAGACTTCCAACCGAGGAAGATCAGATAAGCTGCACCAGTCCATTTTATGACATTAAATACCACTTCAGACGAAGCAATAATTACCCCTAGCCCGGTAAACGATAAAGTTAAAATACCAGTAATCGCAGTTAAGCTCCCCAAGGCAGTAAATATCGATAATTTAAAGCCAGATTGCACACCTTTGGTCATGCACAATAAAGAACTTGGGCCTGGTGATGCCGTTAAAATTAGCACCGCTAATAAATAATAAATCCATGTATCAAAGCTCATCGTGAATCCTCCTTAACTCACTAAAACGACTAAATATTAAACACCAATATGTAATAAGCCCTCATATTAATCAACTAAATATTGCGCTTAACGTCTTCGATATAAATGCAAACATCTTTAATCTAGGCAATAAAAAACGCCATGCATTGCTGCATGGCGTTTAAATAAAAACGTTTCAAATCGAACGTCTTACTAGATGTCAGGTTCTAAGCTTACAGCCCTAAGATAGGGGCACTAACCTAATAATTGAAACCTAGTCTTTGTAGATAGAGAACTCATCAGCGCAAGCAACAAGCTGCTCACGAGTGATCATGAATACGCCATGACCACCGTTAGAGAATTCAATCCAAGTGAATGGAATCTCTGGGTACTGATCCATCATATGAACCATTGAGTTACCAACTTCACAGATAAGAATACCGTCGTCAGTTAGGTAGTCTGGTGCATTAGCTAAGATGCGACGAACCAATTTCAGACCGTCTGTACCCGCTGCTAGGCCAAGTTCTGGCTCGTGAGTAAACTCATCTGGCAGGCTGTTCATATCTTCTTCGTCCACGTAAGGTGGGTTAGATACGATCAGGTTGTATTTCTCTTTTGGCAAATCACGGAAAAGATCTGAACGGATTGGGAACACTTGCTGCTCCATGCCGTGATCTTGAACGTTCTGCTCTGCAACTTGCAATGCGTCAGTAGAGATATCAATCGCATCTACTTCAGCGTCTGGGAATGCGTGAGCACAAGCAATAGCGATACAACCACTACCCGTACACATATCCATGATGCGAGTTGGCTCTTCAGTTAACCAAGGTTGGAATTGAGCTTCGATCAGCTCACCAATTGGAGAACGAGGCACAAGAACGCGCTCATCAACGAAGAACTCAAGACCACAGAACCAAGCTTTGTTGGTTAGGTAAGCCGTTGGTGTACGATCATTAATACGCTTGATTACGCGCTCAACAATACGTAGACGTTCGCTGCTCGTTAGACGAGAGTTCATCACATGCGAAGGAACATCAATCGGCAGATAAAGAGTAGGTAAGATAAGTTGTACTGCCTCATCCCACGCGTTATCAGTGCCGTGACCATAAAATAGGCCCGCTGCGTTAAAGCGGCTAACAGTCCAACGAATCACATCTTGAAGCGTGTGTAGTTCTGATACCGCTTCTTCTACAAAAATCTTATCCAAAATTGTCTCCGAAAAGCGCTACAATACTGCTAATTACGTTTCTAATTAGAATTCATAACCTGATGAGCAAAAAAGACACCGACTTCGATGACGATTTCGCCCTGTTCAACGATGCAGTAAAGGGCGTTAAAAAGTTGCAACAGGATACCATAGTCCAGCAGCCAAAAAGAAATGCCAAGCAAAAAGAAATTACTCGAACGGCAAGACAAGCCAGTGATAGCGAGTTTTATTTCTCGGATGAGTTCATTCCGCATCTTAGCGAAGACGGTCCGACGCGTTATGCGCGTGATGATGTCTCTAAATATGAGGTCAAGCGCCTCCGTCGTGGTGTCTACGTGCCTGACGTGTATCTCGATATGCATGGTATGACTCAACAAGAAGCCAAACGTGAGCTTGGCGCGATGATTGTGCACTGCGTGAAAGAGAGCGTGGCGTGTGCCTGTGTTCAACACGGTATCGGTAAACACATCCTTAAACAGAAGGTGCCTTTGTGGTTAGCACAGCACCCAGACGTGATGGCTTTCCACCAAGCGCCGTTAGAGTTTGGCGGCAATGGCGCGCTGTTAGTCTTGCTTTCGGTTCCTGAGAAGTAATTCTGGTTAACAAACTCTCTCTCACCAAAAAACAACAAAGGGCATCCCAATCATATTGAGATGCCCTTTCTAATTGTCTGCAACTTTGTCATCAAACAGAGCTCAACGAGCTTATGGATTGATGTTCCAAAGCAACTCACCTTTTTGTGTCTCAAGGTTGAAGTCGATACACGCTAGGCCCGAAGTGGGAAACATAGGCGGCGCCATGCCTGTTGCAAACTCTGCAGTTAGGTAGCCAACTAGAGGTAAATGAGAAACAAATAAAATGGTCTCTAGTTTTTCTACTTCAGCCATTGCTAAGGTCAAATCAAACACATCGTCGGACATTCCATAAGGCGTAATATCATCACAGGTTTCTACTTTCTTTCCAGAAAACGCCTGAGAGATCTCTAACCACGTTTCTTGTGCCCTTAAATATGGGCTCACCAGCACTTTATCGAATTGACTAATCCCCTGCTCATTTGCAGCTTGTGCCACGGCAAGAGAAGCCATTTTCCCGCGCTTGGTCAACGCTCTTTCTGCATCCGAGTTGGCAAAATGTTCTGCTTCACCGTGGCGCATAATGAATATTTTCATGTTCAATCCTGTCTTCGTAACATGTCGAAAGTCGATATATCCCATATATCAGCGAAACGCTACTTAGGTTTGGCTCTCAATCCAGAGAAACCGCAGTCAATATAAATAATTATATCAAGTCACTTGCCAAAGAGTTCGACTTTCTTAACAATCTTGTTAAAAGAAAATAAATTACTGATAAAAATCGATAAAAGTGATTTAGAAATCGCCAAAAAGCACTTCATATCCCAAAATATGATCACAAGGTTTGCACGCCGAATCATCGGGTACATAATTTAAAAACCACCTTCTCTGGAGATGCTCCTGTGCACTTAAGCCCAAATGATGAACATCAATACCGCTACATAACCTTAAATAACGGGTTACGTGTACTGTTAGTTCAGGATCAAAATGCTCAAAAAGCAGCAGCCGCATTAGCCGTCAATGTGGGGCATTTTGATGACCCTACAGACCGAGAGGGTTTAGCTCACTACTTAGAGCATATGCTATTTTTGGGAACTGAAAAGTATCCAAAGGTCGGAGAGTTCCAAAGTTTTATCAGCCAGCATGGCGGTAGCAACAACGCTTGGACAGGAACCGAGCACACCTGCTTCTTTTTTGATGTTGAATTGAATGCCTTTGAAACCGCACTCGATCGCTTCAGCCAATTTTTTACCGCTCCCCTTTTCAACGAAGAAGCGTTAGACAAAGAACGCCAAGCCGTTGACTCCGAATACAAGATGAAACTCAACGACGACTCACGACGCTTGTACCAAGTTACCAAAGAACTAGTGAATCACAATCACCCATTCTCGAAGTTTTCTGTCGGTAATATCGATACGTTGGGTGACAGAAACGGCGAGACGATTCGACAAGAGATCTTGGCTTTCCACCAGCAACAATACTCTGCTGACTTGATGACACTGACACTGTCTGGCAATCAGTCGTTAGATGAGATGCAAAGCTGGGTTGAGGATCGCTTTAGCTCAATCACCAATCACAACCTACAAGGCAAAAAGGTTGAAGTTCCGATTGTCGGCGAGTTAAGTACGGGTGTACAAGTCCGCGTTGAGCCGATTAAAGAAGTGCGCAAACTGATCTTAACCTTCCCGATGCCAAGCATGGACGAACACTACGGCGTTAAGCCTTTGTCGTTCTTTGCCCACCTTTTAGGTTACGAAGGTGAAGGCAGTTTGATGATGCAACTCAAAGAGAAAGGCTGGATAACATCTCTCTCTGCAGGTGGTGGCGCGAGTGGCAGTAACTACCGTGATTTCACAGTCAGTTGCTCATTGACCATAGAAGGTTTAACCAAAACCGATAACATCATCCAAGCGATATTTCAGTACATCAAGTTAGTCGAACAACAAGGCATAGAAGAGTGGCGCTACCTAGAAAAACGCGCCGTTTTAGAGTCTGCTTTCCGCTTTCAAGAGCCAGCAAGACCGCTTGATGTCGTCAGCCACCTCGTCATCAACATGCAGCACTACCAAGAGCAAGATGTGGTGTATGGCGATTACAAAATGTCGCATTTCGATGACGAATTACAGCGTGCTTTGCTGCCTTACTTAACCGTCGACAACATGCGGGCAACCATTGTTGCTCAGGGATTCGAGTATGACAGGGAAGCGAAGTGGTACTTTACGCCCTACTCGGTCACACCTTTTAGCGCTGAACAAGTTCAATGCTTTACGTGCATTAACCCCGGTTGGCAGTTTGAACTCCCAAGCAAAAACCCGTTTATTTGCTACGATCTAGACCCGACTGAACTCGAAGGTGACGCTAAGTTCCCACAACTGTTAGAAGAGCTCGATGGCTTTAAGCTATGGCATCTGCAAGACCATCAATTCCGGGTGCCAAAAGGTGTGGTGTATGTTGCTATCGATAGCCCGCACTCAGTTGCTAGCCCAAGAAATATCGTTAAAACACGCTTGTGCGTAGAGATGTTCTTAGACTCACTCGAAAAAGATACGTATCAGGCTGAAATCGCCGGAATGGGCTACAACATGTACACCCATCAGGGCGGTGTAACGCTCACTCTGTCCGGGTTTAGCGAGAAACAGCCACAACTGCTCAATATGATTCTTGAACGTTTCCAAGCACGCGACTTTAGTCCAACACGCTTCGAAACCATCAAGCATCAATTGCTCAGAAACTGGAACAACGCGTCGCAAGATCGCCCTATTTCGCAGTTGTTTAATGCAATGACTGGGATACTTCAACCAAATAACCCGCCTTATTCCGTGTTAATTGAAGCCCTAGAAACGATAGAGGTCGATGAGCTCTCCTCTTTTGTTCAAGCAATCTTGGCGGAACTTCATGTTGAGATGTTTGTGTATGGCGACTGGAAAAAAGCCGATGCACACAAGATGGCTGAAACGCTAAAAGATGCACTGCGTGTTCAAGATCAGGCTTACGAAGAATCACTGCGTCCGCTCATCATGCTCGGTGAAAACGGCAGCTTCCAACGTGAAGTGGTGTGTAACCAAGATGATTCAGCAATTGTGGTTTATTACCAATGCCCTGATATTTCACCTAAAAATATCGCGCTGTATTCATTGGCAAACCATTTGATGTCGGCCACTTTCTTCCATGAGATACGAACCAAGCAGCAGCTAGGTTACATGGTCGGTACTGGCAATATGCCGCTCAACCGACACCCTGGTATTGTGTTGTATGTGCAATCACCGAATGCCGCCCCTGCTGACTTGTTAGCTTCAATAGATGAGTTCCTCAATGCCTTTTACATGGTGCTGTTGGAGCTTAACGACTATCAATGGCACAGCAGTAAGCGCGGTCTCTGGAATCAGATTTCGACACCAGATACGACTTTGCGAGGGCGAGCTCAGCGCTTATGGGTTGCGATAGGCAATAAGGATGTTGAGTTCAACCAGAGAGAGCGCGTATTGGAAGACCTTAAGGGGTTAACTCGCTCAGACATGATGCGTTTTGTGGTTAGCCAGCTAAAACCACGCACGGCAAATCGCCTGATTATGCATGCTCACGGTAATGCTCATAATGAGGAAGAGAAGCTGTCAGCAGGTGTTGAAATTGGCTCTATTGATGAGTTTCAGTTACGCCCGAAAGATACTGAGCTAGGCTGATAAAGCTGGAATGAAAATCATAAGGTTGATGTGAAAGCATCAACCTTTTTTATTGGATGCAGCCCAAAAGCAGATCTCCTATTACGCTCCTTCGTCGCTTTAGGAGATGACGGTAGTTTTGATTGACGTGTGTTTGACCACCTTTCTAATCAACGCAATAACTTACTTTTTATCTCTCAATCATCATTCCCGAGAAGGAGGAACGACTGAGTCGGGAATCTCATTCCTTTCACACTCGTTCATAAAACAGAAAAGCCCGCATCAATTGCTTGATACGGGCTTCTTAATCAATGAGTTAGAGAGTTACTTGTAAAAAGACTCACCCAATCCAGCACGTGTCAGTAGGCCATCACATGGCGCGAAACGATCACCGTACTTCTTAGCGAAATCGTTCATCATCTCAACCAGTGACTTAATGCCGATTTGATCCATATAACGGAACGGACCACCTAGGAATGGCGGGAAACCGATACCGAAAATCGCACCGATATCACCATCACGAGGGCTGCGGATAATGCCGTCGTCTAGACAACGAACCGCTTCGTTTAGCATAGGTAACACACAGCGCATCGCGATATCGTTATCGCTCAACTTAGGATCTGGTTGCAGCTTAAGCAGCTTGTAAACTGACTTATCCACTTCCTTCTTCTTGCCTTTGTAAGTGTAGAAACCTTTACCACTCTTGCGGCCTTTACGATTGTCATTCAAAAGAATATCGAACACATCAGGACCTTGGAAACGATCGCCAAGCTCATTCACTAAAATCGGAATGATCTTCGCACCGATATCAACACCCACCTCATCTAATAAAGTGATAGGACCAACCGGGAAACCGAAGTCCAATAACGTGCTGTCGAGCTTTTCAATCGGCTCGTTCGCTAGCAGTAAATGCGCTGCTTCGTTCATGTACGGAGCAAGAATACGGTTCACATAAAAACCAGCCGTGTCTTTCACAACAATCGGCGTTTTACCTTGCTTCTTCGCTAATGCAACAACCGTAGAAATCGTCTCTTCTGACGTAGTTTCATGAGGGATAACTTCTACTAGCGGCATTTTTTCGGCTGGGCTGAAGTAGTGAAGACCGACCACGTTTTCTGGTCGCTGCGCCTTCTCCGCAATCTTATGGATCGGCAATGAAGACGTATTCGTCGCGAAAATAGTCTCTGGCTTGGCATTGGCTTCGATGTCCGCAACCATTGACTGCTTAAGGTCGAGGTCTTCAAATACCGCTTCAATCACCACATCGGTGTGATTAAAGCTCGTAAAGTCGATACCACCAGACAGTTGAAGCATCTTACTTTCAAGGCCCGCTCGGCTCAGAATGCGACGCTTACGCTGCTTATCGAACAACTTGAAGTTGTAGTTAAGCGCGTTCAGTACACCTTCATTTGATACGTCTTTAATGCGTACAGGCACTTTCGCCTTAGCAACACTGACATGGCTGATGCCTGCGCCCATAAGACCACCGCCTAGCACACCAACACGCTTAACCGCTTTGGGTTCTGCGTCTGCGCCGTGTTCTTTTTTCATTTCCGTGGTTGCAAAGAAAATCGAACGAAGGGCTTTAGACTCTGAAGTCATAACCAGTTCTGAGAAACGCTTCGCTTCATACTGAAGACCTTTATCAAAGCCGTTCTCAAGGCCATAACGAATCACGTCTAAAATCGCATCCGCTGCTGGGTAATTGCCGCGTGTTTTCTGATTGGTCTTCTTAGAAGCTTGTTCAAAAATCACTTTACGACCAAGGCCGTTACGTGAAATCAGCTTTTCTTTGGTCGACGCTTGGCTTTTCGACGCAAGGCGCTTACCTTTTTTACTGCCCGTATTCTTTTCAACAAAGCTTTTAGCGACTTCAAGCAGGATAGTTTCAGGCACACAAGCATCGACAACACCGAGCGATTTCGCTTTCTTAGCGCGCAGTTGCTTACCCGTAAGGATTAGGTCAAGAGATGGCAGCAAACCAATAAGGCGAGGTAGACGCTGTGTACCGCCAGAGCCTGGTAACAGACCTAACTGTACTTCTGGCAGACCAACGCGAGTCTTATCTGAATCGGTACATACACGGTAATCACACGCCAGTGCAAGCTCTAAACCACCACCTAAACATGGGCCGTGAATCGCTGCGACTACTGGGTACGGTAGTTCAGAAAGCGTTTGGAACATCTCCTGCCCTTGGCGAGCCAGAGACTGTGCTTCGTCAGCCGTTTTACACGCATCAAGCATTCTTACATCAGCACCAGCGATAAAGTTATCTGGCTTAAGAGAATGAACGATTAGGCCCTTAACTCGGCTTTGCTTTTCTTTGAGTTGCTCGAAGATGGCTTTCATTTCTTCAGCAAAAGCCGCTTGCAGCGTGTTCATTTTCTCGTTTGGTACATCAATCGCTAACCAAGCAATATCTTGCTCATCGATATTGAGAGTAAATGCTGTCGCTTTCTTTTTGGTTGATTCAGTCGCAGAGGTTGAATCTGGTTGAGCGACTGTTTCTTTTTCTGTTGTTGCATCAAGAGTCGTAGACATTATTCTACCTCCAAGATCATTGCTGCACCTAAACCACCAGCCGCACACGCTGTGTTCAGTGCCAAGCCGCCACCGCGACGTTTCAGTTCACGTAATGTTTGAGTCATCATGCGTGCGCCAGTCGCTGCAAACGGATGTCCGTAAGCAATCGAGCTACCCAGCACGTTGAACTTCTCCATATCAATCTCACCGATCGCTTTATCGCGGCCAAGATTCTTCTGTGCAAACTCATCGCTTGCGAACATTTTCACGTTAGCCAAAACTTGGGCAGCGAATGCTTCGTGCATTTCGATCAGTGTTAGGTCTGACAACTCTAAACCGGTGTTCTTTAATACTTGTGAGGTCGCGTAAGTCGGGCCCATCAGCATATCTGTTTCAACACCAATCGCTGAGAACGCATAACCACGAATATAACCAAGCACTTCTAAGCCTAGTTCTTTCGCTTTACCTTCGCGCATCAACATCACTGCTGCACCGCCATCAGTCAGTGGCGTAGCATTGGCTGCCGTTACACTGCCGTACTTTCTATCAAAAGCAGGACGTAGCTTGGCGTATCCTTCAACCGTTGAGTCGTGGCGAATGTTGTTGTCTTCCGCTAGATACTTTTTGTAAGGTGCCGGGAATGCCGTCATCACTTCGTCTTTAATCTTGCCTTCTTTCCATGCTTGAGAAGCCAAAGAATGAGAACGGTGAGCAAGTGCATCTTGAGCTTCGCGAGTAATACCATGCGTCTTCGCCATCTGCTCAGCCGTTTGTCCCATGGATAAACCGGTCGAGTACTCTGCAACTGCAGGTGGTACTGGCATCAAATCTTTTACGGAAAGCGTTTTAAGAATCTTCAGCTTTTGACCCATAGTTTTCGTTTTGCTCAGCGCTAATAGATTTGCCGCTAACTTTTTCGAAACACCGATAGGCAATACAGAAGAAGAGTCCGCACCGCCCGCAATACCGATATCAATCGTGCCAGCCATAATGCTTTCGGTCACGTTAACTGCCGCTTGGAAGCTGGTCGCACATGCTCGTGTGACACTGTAGGCATCGGTATTGATGTTCATGCCTGTGCCCAACACGATTTCACGCGCAATGTTCGGCGCTTCTGGCATTTGCACTACTTGGCCGAACACAACTTGTTCGATAAGCGCAGGATCGACATCCGTTCTTGCAAGCATTTCGCTCACAACCATTTTGCCTAGGTCAACCGCAGGCACTTGGCTAAATTCTGTGCTCTGACGAGCAAATGGGGTTCGTAATCCAGCGACAACGGCAACACGTTCTCCAGAACGCGTTTTGACTTCCTGTTTGCCCATGGTTTCTCCTTAAAGTTAAGAGGTCTGACCTGAAGCATTGTAAAGAAGTTGTTAATTAAATCAAACGAGCGTTTAAATAAACGTGATACGAGTATCTCACTGTTTGAAAATATAACTGCGCATTCAGGCGAACCTTTTTGGGGGAAAGGTTGTCGTAAGAGACTAAACTATTGTAAGCAAAGACTGTTATCGCTGTGTAGGGAATGGTTTTCTTGAGGCAAAAAAAAACCACACAAAGCTGTGTGGTCGGAATGTATATAAAGCAATTAACTTAGCGCCAATTGAAATAATCAGTTTCCTGATTAGGAGAAAGTAAAGTCAGCCTTCAAAAGGAAGTGTCGTCTTGCTCAACATGCTAGCCACGAATGACTAACTAGACGACAAGGTGTACTATAACGAGTTCGAGGCCTTAGATTTTGAAGTAGATCAATTTTAATGTGATTTTACGATTTCCTGCCGATCGTTAGCTCTAAAAATATAAAAACGAAGCACAACGTATAGAGGACAGCTATACGCAGAGCAATTATGGAGGCTCGTGTGTCAATAATAAAAATGTTTGGAAAGAAAACAGCCAAGCGTCCGGTCAACTCTGATATGGACAAACAAAGAAAATACGAAGCACTTGTGCGCGCCTATCATCGTGACCTCTTTCGCTACGCCTATTGGTTATGCAAAGACAAAAGCATTGCCGAAGACTTAGTTCAAGAAACTTGCCTTCGTGCATGGAAGTCACTCGATAGCCTTCAAGATGAAAAAGCCGCCAAATCTTGGCTGATTACCATCTTGAGACGCGAGAACGCTCGACGTTTTGAACGCAAACAGTTTGATCTGGTTGATATCGACGATCACGGTAACGATGCTAGTGTCAGTGATGACCCGCACCATCAGCATCAGTGGTTGCAAGCCCAGATCATGAAACTTGAAATTGATTACCGTGAACCTCTCTTCTTGCAAGTGATTGGTGGTTTTAGTGGTGATGAGATTGCCGATATTCTCGATCTCAACAAAAACACGGTGATGACACGTTTATTCAGAGCTCGAAATCAGTTGAAAGAGCTGTTGGATACAGAAGAGGCAGAGAGGGGGCAACATAATGGATGATTTGGAATTTCGTCGTCGTGTATTGTCGGAACCTAAACAACGTACACAAGATATTGTTGATGCGACCGCGAATAGCGAAGCCAATAGTAACTTCTTAGACGATGTACTAGCGCTTGATAAACAGATCCACTCTGCGATGAATGTGGATGTGCCAGACGATCTTGCTGATCGTATTCTGTTCAATCAGACCTCAAGCGAAGAAAGCAAAGTAGTAAGGCCAACGTTTGCGAGACGAGCAATGGCAATGGCCGCCTCAGTAGCATTCGTTGCAGGTTTATTAGTTGGCCAAGTGAATTGGGGAAATGCATTCGTTTCACCTGCGCAAGCTAGTTTAGTTGATACAGCGATGAAGCATGTTGTTGATGAGAAGAGCTTTGTTAGTAGCATCGATGAACAGGTTACATCGCAGCAGATCAACGCAAAAATGAACCCATTTGCTTTTCAGTTTGATGACGCTTTCCCTTACCATGTTTATTACCTAAACCACTGTGGCTTTGGTAAATCCAACGCAGTACATATGGTCTTCCAAGGCGCAAAAGGCAAAGTAACACTGTTTTTAACCGGTATTCCAACAGACAAACCTATCGATTTTGATGAAAAAGGCATGTCCGGCTCGGTAACACCCGTAGATGGCAGCAGCTTAATCCTTGTGGGTGAAAATGGTGAGGATGTTTCCAAAATCGCCGAAAAGCTGACAAAAATGATCAAACCAATGAGCTGATTCGCTCTTAAAGCCCCGTCACAAAAGGCCCAGCAATTATATTACTGATATTGCTGGGCTTTATTTATAAATAAACCACGAAACCATTCACACCACCAATACCTCTAGAGTTAAAACTCTAAAAAACAGCATTTCACACCATTTTCGTGCCAGATAGGCGTCATTTCCATAATTTTCCACTCAAAATTCCCAATGGTCGGATTTGTATATCGTATACTTGCGAATAGGATCAGCCACCATTGAGCAATTGCTCAAATTAATCGCCCTGTAGAGGCGGATATATAAAGGAATAAATGAATGACTACCAACAACACGCGTCTGTTTAAAAAGTCTCTTTTAGCAGTAACAATTACACTGGCGTCTTCGCAAGCGATGGCAGCAGGTTTCCAACTTAACGCACAATCAGCAACCGGCCTTGGCCGTGCTTTCGCTGGTGATGCTGTAATCGCAGATAACGCGTCAGTAATGGCTCGTAACCCAGCTGCAATGGCACTGTTTGATAAAGTTGAACTATCTTTAGGTTTCACTTCGATCACTTCGAAAATTGAAGTCAAAGATGCCACTTACACTAGCGCATTAACTGGTTCAACACCTTCAAACTATGATGATGCGGGTGATACTTCTATCGCACCTAACATCCACTTAATTGTGCCTGTTAATGACCAATTTGCATGGGGCGTCAATGCCTACACTAACTTTGGTACTAAAACTGAGTTTGACGATTCGTTTGCAGGTTCTGAATATGGTGGCCTAACTGACGTTAAAAGTATGAACTTAGGGGTAGCTGGCTCATACCGTTTGAATGAACAGTGGAGCTTTGGTGCAGGTTTAGACTTCATCTATGGACAAGGTAAGCTTGAGCGTAAAATTACGCTGCCTAATAATGTAGCAAACCCTACAGGTGTTCAAGAATACACAGCTCTAGATGCAGACGCTGACGGTTGGGCTGTAGGCTTTAACTTGGGTACAGTTTTCGAGCTAGATAAAGATAATAGATTTGGCTTAGCATATCGTTACAGCCCAACTCTAGAAGCTGAAGGTGATATTACTGGTATTGGAGTGAACCCAGCAACAGGAGATGTTGTTAACGCAACATACAAAAACGATACATTAAACATGCCGTTACCTAGCATGATTGAGTTCTCTGGTTACCATATGCTACCAGACTCTAAGTTTGCTGTTCACTACAGCGTTCAATGGATTGGTTGGAGCGCATTTGACGTACTAGAGGCTGACAAAGCCGGTGAGTTAAATGAGTATAAATGGCAAGATGGGATGCATTACGCTCTTGGTACAACTTACTACATGAATAAAGATTGGACATTACGTGCCGGTTACATGTACGACACAAGTGCCCAAGATAGTATTACATCAGTTTCGGTACCAGATTCTGATCGTCAATGGTTCTCTGCTGGCTTCACATACCACATTGATACAGCTTCAAACGTAGATTTCGGCTTCACTTACCTACTGGGTGATGATGTAAAAGTCAATGAAACTACTGAAATATCAGGAACTACAATTTCATCAATAGAAGCAACAACTCATGCTGATGCTATCTTAGTTGGTCTTCAATACAGCCGTAGCTTCTAATATAAGCTAATAAGTAATCCCAAAGGGTCGCATAATGCGACCCTTTTTTATTGCCTAAACCACTGACCTACATCAATTTAAGCTTACAACTGTAGCCTGCAAGGTCAATATATGACTACAAGTGTACGCTCAAACTTCGCAACACAGCAGAAACATTTAGATTATTTCTCTAATAATTAAACACATTTACTCATTAAATCCCTAAAACACTGTTTTATTCGAATTTCATTTTTAAAGTAATGACTCTAAACGTAGAATCACGCCACTAAATACTTATGATTCAGCGAACATAATAATGAAAATGAATAAGACTCTTCTATCTGCTGCTGTGGCAGTTGGACTACTTTCGACTTCTACCGTAACTCACGCGGCAGGTTTTCAACTAGCAGAATACTCGGCAACAGGCCTAGGCCGCGCATACGCTGGTGAAGCAGCAATGGCTGACGGTGCAGATGCTCAATGGCGTAACCCTGCAATGCTGACTTATCTAGAAGGCACACAAGTTTCTGTTGGCGCTATCTATGTTGACCCTAACATTGATATCGATGGCACTTCTACGTCTGCTTTTACTGGCGCTAAGTCCTCATCTAACTCTAGCGATTTTGCACATAGCGCAGTAATTCCAAACTTTTATGTTTCTCATAAGTACAACGACAAGTTTGCATTAGGTTTTGCTGCTGGTACTAACTACGGTATGGAAACAGACCTAGGTACAGACTTCGGTGGTGCTAACCACGGTAACGAAGCAAGTGTTACCACAATGGAGCTAAACCTAAACGCTGCATACCAAGTACTTGAAAGTGTATCTATTGGTGGCGGTATTCGCTACATCATGGCTGAAGGCAGTTTTGGCGCAGTTGCGTCAGCTCCGTTTCCACTTGCTGGTGTAGCAAAAGGCGACACTCTAAAATATATGGAAGGCGATGACACAGCATGGGGTTGGCAAGTAGGTACTGCATGGCAGATCAATGAAAACAACCGCCTTGGCTTTACCTACAAATCAGAAGTTGACCTTACTCTTGAAGGTCATGCCGAAGGTGCAGGCTTCACATTACCTCAAGGTCAGAAAAGAAATGGCTCAATGGATCTTGCGCTTCCTGCGACCGCAGAGCTTGCAAGTTTCCACCAATTGACAGAAAAAGTTGCGGTTCACGCGAGCATTAACTGGACTAACTGGAGCAGCTTCAAAGAGCTTGTTGCTGATTTCCCAACAGAATCAGTGTCAATCAAAGAAGAGAACTGGGAAGACAACTACCGTTTTGCGATTGGTACGACTTACCAAATGACGCCTAAGTTAGCTTTACGTTCTGGTATCGCATACGATACTTCAGCGGTAAGCGATGAGCACCGTACGGCAACGATCCCAGAAACAGACCGCACTTGGTTAAGCATTGGTGCTGGATATCAATGGTCTGAGCAACTAACTCTAGATGCTGGCTTCACTTACATTCTAGCTAAAGACGCAAAAATGGTTGAAGATGACGCAAGTTCTGCGCCATTTGGTGGTGACTTCGAAGGTGAAGTGACTGGTAGCATCTGGTTAGTGGGCATCCAAGCGAACTACCGCTTCTAATCTACCGCCCTAAAAGTAGAAAATATTAAAAAGGCTCGATGTTGCATCAACATCGAGCCTGTCTTTTATCGGTTTTCTAAATCGTGTTTCTAGTAATCTTCTAGATAACCATCGATGAAATCTTCTTCTTCAAGGTCGACCTCTTCAGGTTCAATCTCGGCTTTGAAATCACGACGTTGAATGTAAACATCACGCGTTAATGCATATGGATCAGGAGAGCTATCCAACAGAGCTTCTTGAGAAACTAACTGAGCACGAGTTTCCATGCCTTCGAATGCCCACTTTCCTAAGCTAGCCCAGAAGTTCAAGAAAGACAGAGGCACATACATACCATCAACGGTTTCAGTCACTTCGCGCGTTGTTACTGGGCCATAACCCGGTACCATGAAGTACGGACCATTTCCTACCCCGTAATGACCAATCGCATCAGAGAACGACTTATCATCGTACTTGGTGATCCCAGCTTCGCTAGCAATATCGATTAAGCCTAACAAACCAATCGTTGAGTTAATCCAAAAACGATTGAAATGGTCGAGTGCTTTTTCACCATTGCCCATAATAAGGTTATTCACCATGCTTGATGGTTCGTCTAAGTTGGCTAGGAAATTGGAGATACCAGAACGCACTGGCACAGGGGTGTAGTCAACATAAGCGAGGGAAACAGGGCGAACTAAGTAAGGATCTAGATATTCGTAGTTGATATCCCACATCGCTCGGTTGAAGCCTTCAAAAGGATCATTCGGGTGGAACTCTTCGACGTATTCAGAGGTTTCGAGGTTATCATCGTTAACACTTTCGTCCGGCGCACTTGAACACCCAACCGTTAAGCTTGCGATAAAAAGTAAACTCGAGAGTCTTAAAACACTGACAGACATATCACCTTTTCCATAAGGAATTCAAATAATAAAAAAGGCCAGCAATCGCTGGCCTCAATTGTTTGGCTAAGTCTATACCGTTTATCTGCAAATCGGAATAGATAACACCTATGCAAAGTGATGATTAATATTGCTTATTGATATCAATGGTAACTGGAGCGCCCAATTCAACCACTTCACTTTCACCGTACCAATCACCTTCGCGAGTTGAAACGTTGCCGTCTGTATCAAGCCTAGCTCTAACCATCAGTGTTTCAAGGCTAGACAGCTCTTGCCCTTCCAGCATGCTGTTGCCGTCATCTAGCACAACCGTACGAGGGAAAGTCCCTAGTGGGTAGCGTGCCGCTGCGATAGGCATTGGAGAACCATCAGCTCTGTGTACTGACACAATTAACACTGAGTTAGGGTCAGCATTCACGTCTGCAGATAGATCGAGCGTTACAGCAACAGTCTTACCTTGGTCGACACCCATAGTGTCGCCCATTTTCTTCTGAGCACTTTCAATACTGCGCGAAAGCATTTCATAGCGACTGTCTTGTGGACCAATCATCTGTTGCATGATGCTCCAGTACTTCACAGCACCTGGGTAGTCTTGACGCTCAAACGCATCAAACGCAAGCAGTGAGAACACACGAAGGTCAACGAAATCGTTTTGAATCAAACGGCTCAAAATCAAACGAGCTTGGTTTTGATCAGCTTCATCAGGAGAAAGCATCAGTGCTTGTGCGAAACCTAACTGAACATCTTCATTCTTAGGTTCAAGCTTGTAAGCTCGTTCCATAGAATCTTTTGCTGTTTCAGCGTCGCGGTTAGCCAGTGCAATACGACCGAGTAGCAACCAACCTGTTGAATCTTTTGGTTGGTAATGCAGACGAGTACGAAGCGCTAGAGTCAAATCTTCCAACTCATCATCCGTTAGTGCACCACCTTCCGATGACATTAGCTTTTTAGACAATTCAGGAAGGTTCGAGCTCACTTCTTGCCAGTGTTGAACTTTGTCCAACGCACCGAACTTAAAGTACATACCATAAGTCACAACGACGACAAGGATGATCGACGGTACAACCACACCAAGCGTAGAGATTTGAGTCTTCTTCATCTCTTCTTGTGCAGGAACATCATCAAGCAGAGACTGTTTCAAATCATCGATCAGTTCTTGTTGGTTATCAACAAGACCTTCCTCTGCTTCTACTTCTAACTCGACAAGACGGTCTTTATAGAATGCTTTGTTCAACTCGTCGCGAAGCATTTCGTCATTGTTTGCCTTCTTGTTAATGAAAGGCAGAACAATTAAGAAAATTGCCGCTAGCGAAAGGATAATGGTAGAAATCCAAAATAGAGTCATTACTTCTTATCTCCGTCGTTCTCTTCATCGAGTAACGCTTTTAAGCGAGCTTCTTTGTCTGCATCCCAGTCTTTATCTGACTCTACTGCCGCTTTCGATTTTGACTTTCTGCTTCGCAAAATGATCAAGCCAAATCCAAACACAACCACCGCAAACGGACCAATCCAAAGGATCGATGTTGCTAGTGTCAGTGGTGGATTGTAAGTCACAAAGTTACCGTAGCGAGCAATCATGTAATCAATGATATCTTGCTTCGACTTACCGTCTTTTGTCATCTCGTACACTTTTTGACGTAAGTCGACCGCTAACTCAGCGTTCGAATCACCAATCGTGTTGTTCTGACATTTAGGGCAGCGTAATGTATTGCTTAGCTCTTTGAACTGCTGCTCTTGATCTACGGTATCAAATTCATGAAATTCGATAGGTGCAGCAGAAACCGTCGCTGAGATTGCGAACGTAGCAAATAGAGTAATCAATGCCTTTCTAATCATTTCGATTCCTCCAACAACTCTTGATACATCGGCTCAAGCGTCGATGCCCAGTTGGTCGGGTTCACATCACCAACATGGCGGTAACGAACCACACCGTTAGCATCAATTAGGAAAGTTTCAGGTGCGCCATACACGCCGAGGTCAAGACCTAGCATGCCATTACCATCAAACAGGCTGATTAGGTACGGGTTACCCAGCTCTTTTAACCAACCAACCGCTTTATTGCGATCATCTTTGTAATTAAGACCAATGATCTTAACCCCTTGACCAGCAAGTTTGTTCAGGTAAGAGTGCTCTGCATAACAAGTAGGGCACCAAGTCGCCCATACGTTAAGAAGCAACGGCTCACCTTTAAAGATAGCTTGATCATGCAGCTTACCTGGTTGCTCTAAATCTTCTAGGTCAAACTCAGGCACAGGCTTACCAATCAATACGGATTCAAGCTTAGTTGGGTCATCACCCGACTGGTTGCGCATTAATTGCGTTGCAAAGATTCCAGCTAGAACCATGAACGCAATCAATGGAATGAATAAAATCTTCTTGTTCATTCGGATTAAGCCTCCTGCTCTTCAGCCGACTTTTTGGTTGGCTTACGGAAACGGTAACGACGGTCACTGATAGCAATAGCGCCACCAATCGACATGATCAAAGAGCCTGCCCAGATCCAACGTACAAATGGTTTGTAGTAGATACGTACAGCCCAAGATTTGTTGTCGTCTAAACGTTCACCCATCGCGATGTAAAGATCGCGCGTTACACCACGGTCAATCGCTGCTTCCGTCATCATAGACTTAGCGGTGGTGTAGAAACGTTTTTCAGCATGAAGCGTGTTGATGTATTTGCCTTCTTTAGTAATTTCAAAGTCAGCAATGTAACCATCGTAGTTAGGACCATCTTTGTCACGAACCCCTGTAAACAGGAAGCTGTATTCTTCAAGCTGGTAGCTTTCACCAGGTGCCAGACGAACATCGCGTTCGATGCTGTAGTTTTGCACCATCGCGATACCAATCACTGTCACAGCTAAACCGATGTGACCACACATCATTGCCCAGTGGCTTCGAGGTAGCTTAGTTAGACCTTTCAGGAATGTGTGACGGTGAGTCGCACGTTCATGCAACTCAAAGCCGTGCATGAAGATAATCCAGAACGCCATTACCCAACCAGCAAACGCAGTACCACTGAAGCGGTCGGCCAATAGAGCAACCATTAGCGCACTCAAGCCAAGTGAGAATGCACCTGAAATCAGCATTGGTTTAACAAGCTTAGATAGGTTGTCACGTTTCCAGCGGATCAGAGGACCGATACCAAGCAGGAACGAGAACGGGATCATTAACCAAAAGAACAACATGTCAAAGAATGGTGCACCGATAGATACCGAGCCCAAGCCTAACTGTTTGTGAACTAATGGCAGTAGCGTACCGACTAATACAACGACAAGCGCTGCAATCAATAAGATGTTGTTACCAAGCAGTGCGTTTTCACGAGAAACCAAATCGAAGTTACCGCGAACACGAACCGATGCGCCTTTAACCGCGAACAACAGCAGTGAACCACCAATAACAAAGACTAGGAAACCTAGAATAAACATACCACGAGCAGGATCCGACGCAAACGCGTGAACCGATACCAAGATGCCTGAACGAACTAAGAATGTACCTAGTAAGCTTAGCGAGAATGCAGAGATAGCCAGCAATACTGTCCAAGCTTTAAATGTGCCACGCTTTTCAGTTACCGCTAGTGAGTGCATTAGAGCAGTACCAGCCAACCAAGGCATGAATGAAGCGTTTTCTACTGGATCCCAGAACCACCAGCCACCCCAGCCAAGTTCGTAGTAAGCCCACCATGAACCTAGTGCGATACCTACCGTTAGGAATAACCAAGCTGCGATTGTCCAAGGACGCGACCAACGAGCCCATGCCGTATCAAGACGACCACTCATTAGAGAAGCGATTGCAAAAGAGAACGCAACAGAGAAACCTACATAACCCATGTAAAGCATTGGCGGGTGAATAATCAAACCCGGGTCTTGCAGTAGTGGGTTCAAGTCACGGCCATCTACAGGGAAGAAAGGCAATGTACGTAGGAACGGGTTAGACGTTACGATAATGAACAGCAAGAAGCCGACAGTAATCAAACCCATGATAGCCAGTACGCGAGCCACAGACTCTTGAGGCATACCACGACTAAACGTCGCTACAGCAACCGTCCAACCCGCTTGGATAAGAACCCAAAGCAGTAATGAACCTTCGTGAGCGCCCCAAACCGCCGTAATTCGGTAGTACCAAGGCAGTTGGCTATTCGAGTTACTTGCTACGTATTGAATCGTAAAATCATTTGTGTAGAACGCGTAACACAGGATAAAGAACGAAATCGCTAAGAATCCGAACATACCCCACGACAACGGTCGTGCGCTGTTCATCAATAATGTGTTATTTCGAGCGGCTCCATACAGTGGGAGCACGCTTAGCAGCAATGCAAGTCCCAAGGACAGGATCATCGCAAAATGGCCGATCTCGGCTATCATTGAGCATTTCCTTCTTTTTGTTCAGTCGTGTATTGCAAAGGCTCATGGGTTTTCTTCATTGCTTCCGCAACTTCAGAAGGCATGTACTCTTCATCGTGCTTTGCCAACACCTCAAACGCTTCGATTGTCGTTGCATTTTTAAGAACACCCTGAGCAACAATACCTTGGCCTTCACGGAAAAGATCAGGAAGGATGCCATCGTATAGAATTGTTACTTTAGGGCCTACATCTTGCAAATCAAAGCTTACACGTAGTGATTCATTGTCACGGCTTACAGAGCCGACTACGACCATGCCACCAATACGTAGGCGTTGACCAACTTCAGGTTTCTTACCATCTTTGCCGTTGACCAGCTCAGTTGGTGTGTAGAACAGATCCATGTTCTGGTTAAGTGCGTAAACCATCAATCCAACAGTCGCACTGATACCAAAAAAGATCGCTAAGACAATGCCCAGCCTCTTTTTACGTCTTGGGTTCATAGAGTGTTCTCCATATTTTTTGCTGCATCGATACGAGCTTGACGATCAATCTTAGCTTGTACTTCATTTAGTAATTGCTTACCACGACGAACGCTTACGACCAGTAAAATGATCATCGCGAGGAATGTGATTCCAAATGCACTCCAGACATACGAGGCATAGCCTCCCATGGCAAAGAAATCACTCAAAGATTCAAAATACATAATTACCTACCCTACTACGCTTTTTCAGCCGCAAGCTTGCGAACCCATGGACGGTGACTTTCTTTACTGATGATTTCGTTACGGAAACGAACCATAGTCACAGCACCAAAGAAAAAGGCGAAGCCGAAGATGTTAAGAAGAAGCGGCCATAACATGTCACTTGAAATAGAAGGCTTGTCGAACTTAGTGATCGTCGCGCCTTGGTGAAGTGTGTTCCACCACTCTACTGAAAAGTGAATGATAGGTAGGTTGATGACACCAACGATAGCCAAAATGCCTGCCGCTTTCGCTGCTGTTTTTTGGTCGTCAAAAGCGTGGTGTAGTGCAATCACACCCAAGTATAAGAATAGAAGAATCAGCTCTGAGGTTAAACGTGCATCCCAAACCCACCAAGCACCCCACATTGGTTTACCCCAAACTGCGCCAGTTAGTAACGCAATGAAGGTAAACACAGCGCCAATCGGTGCCATCGCCAGTGCGGCCATGTCTGATAGCCTTACCTGCCATACCAAACCGATAAAGGCAGCAATCGCCATCGACATGTAAACGCCCATCGACCAGATTGCAGACGGAACATGGATGTAGATGATACGGAAGCTATCGCCTTGTTGGTAATCAGAAGGCGCAAATGCAAGCCCCCACACGGTACCGACGGATAGACACAATA
Organism: Vibrio sp. 10N.261.55.A10; assembly: GCF_041470825.1. Taxonomy (NCBI): domain Bacteria; kingdom Pseudomonadati; phylum Pseudomonadota; class Gammaproteobacteria; order Vibrionales; family Vibrionaceae; genus Vibrio; species Vibrio sp. 10N.261.55.A10. The sequence goes on from NZ_JBFRNC010000029.1 coordinate 138,370, forward strand.
GCGCTAGGATCGAAAACCATGGCAAAAGTTTACCAGCAAGCTGATAAGAGGTTTCTGCTTTGGCATAGGGATGGAGCCATTTCCACATGTTGTAATCTCACTCTTACTTCATATTGCTTACAGCTATTAAAGCTATAATTATAATAATTTTATTTGTCTTGCTTTCAGTTTTATTGACTCTATGAGTCCAATCGTCACATTTGGTTCACATTGGCTATACGATAACGGAACCCCAATCAGTTCACACTCACTCTAAGTGCGGCACTGATCGCAAAAGGCGTCATAGTCATCGCACCCATTAACATTGCCCCAAGCACCGCCAATTGGCCGTTGTACGCAACGCCCAAAGCCGCAGCGTCAATCGCTGACGTCGCGAAAATCAAAATGGGGATGTAAAGCGGCAAGATTAACAGGCTTAACAGGACTCCGCCCTTCTGTAACCCAACGGTTAACGCAACACCAATCGCACCAATAAAACTCAATGCGGGTGTTCCTACCAGCAAGGTCAACACAACTGAGAGCCATGTATCAAAATCTAAAGACAACAAAACAGCCAATAATGGGCTGATTAAAATCAATGGTAACCCGGTCAACAACCAGTGTGCTATGACTTTGGACAATACTACCAACTGCAACGGGATTGGCATCAGCATCATCTGTTCAAGGGCGCCATCTTGAAAATCATCACGGAAAAGACGCTCTAAAGAGAGCAATGCAGACAGCAAAGCGGCCACCCAAACAATACCCGCAGCAATACGCGCAAGTAGGTTTGGCTCTGGGCCAATACTCAAAGGGAAAAGCGTGATAACAATGATGAAGAACCACAAAGGGTTAAAGATATCCGCTTGACGTCGAAACGCGATAAGCAGTTCGCGTCGGATAATCGTGGTCATTGAAGAGATCATATTACTCACCCAACTTTATTTTTCTTAGTTTCGGGCTATCAGCAAACATATCTTGGTGTGTGGTTAACAACACAATGCCACCGTTGTCTGCATGCTGAGAAAAAAGAGATTCGAGAACTTTCACGCCCTGCTTATCAATGGCAGTCAGCGGCTCATCAAGAATCCACAACATTTGCTTGCTCAACCAAAGGCGAGCCAACGCAACTCGGCGTTGTTGGCCTGCTGAAAGTTGCCCCGCAGGTACGTCTTCTCTGCCCGCAAGCCCGACTTGAGCCAGCGCGTGGTAAAGCTCTTCTTTGCTGGTACCGCCACTGTGAATCGACTGATAAAAGCTCAGATTCTCATAAGCACTAAGCTCGCGCTTTACGCCTGTTTGGTGACCAAGAAAAAGTAAATTTTGATGATAAACATCTCGACTCGATTCAATAGACTCACCGTCCCAAGAGATAGTGCCGTCATCGCGATCGCCTAAGCCAGTAATAATCCTAAGGAGTGTCGTTTTCCCGGTACCGTTACGACCTTCAACTTGAACCAGCTCACCTGGTTTCAATTGAAAAGACAACGATTCAAACAGAATCCTGTCGTCACGAATAGCAGTTAAATTTGAGACTTCTAGCATAGGTAAATTTAGTCGAGTAATGAGAGCGCTATAGTAGCACACCAACATGGTGACAAAACAGGACTAGGCGTTTTCGATAGAACAAAGTCGGTAAGAAACTGTTACCACCTCATCACAATTTACACATTTTCATCAACAAACAAGATATTGTCGTAGATACAAGCACTTATAAACATCGTTCTATATAGATCGGACAGGCATAAAAAAAGAAGCCGAAGCTTCTTTTAAGAGGAATACGTAATAAACATCAATTGCTCAATACGAATTAAGCGCTCAATTTAACGACGTCGAGGCGGGTCTCTGCGATCGCGAGAGGCATCGGGTTGCTGATCGTACGATGAAGGGTCGCTTCGTAATGAAGGAATTTTCTCTTTACCAGCAAGCTTGTTCTGCAGAGACATCATCAGCTCAGCTTCTGCTTTGGGTAATTCACATTCTTCAATTAACTCGTTAATCCCAGCGCCAAGCTGAACCATTTTCGTTGCACGTGTGTACAAACGTCCATCGGTATCCGCATGTTCCAGCTCAACAATACGTTCATTCAAATGTTTGATAAGATCTTGTTGTTCAGTCACTTTCTGGCCAAGGCCAACCACAACAGAGCGAACCTCAAGTAATTGCTTACTCGATTTTTGAAGCTCTTTGTCCAAGTTACGAACTTGCAGGCGTGACTGATCGAGCTGCTTTTGAATCGCACGTTTTACTTTGCTAATCAAAATCAGGATAAATAACGTAAAAACCCCAACGCCTGATATCAGAGCGACAGGGCTTAAAGGAAGCGCTTCAAACATTACAGGTGAGCCATCTCATCCCATTCGTCTTCGCTTAGTAGTTTGTTTAGATCTACTAAGATAAGTAGCTTGCCATCTCGGTTACTTACACCTTGGATGAACTTAGCACTTTCATCAGTACCAACACTTGGCGTTGTGTCGATTTCAGAAGAACGCAGGTAAACCACTTCAGCAACGCTATCTACTAGAATGCCAATTACTTGACGCTCAGATTCAATAACGATGATACGAGTGTTGTCTGTGATTTCACCTTGCATCAAACCAAAGCGAGAACGAGTGTCGATAACAGTAACAACGTTACCACGTAGGTTAATAATACCTAGAACGTAATCTGGAGCACCCGGTACTGGAGCAATTTCGCTGTAACGTAGTACTTCACGTACTTGCATTACGTTGATGCCGTAAGTTTCTTCTTCTAGCTGGAAAGTCACCCATTGAAGTACTTCATCATTCGTTTGCTCTTTTCTTACTTCAACTTCACTCATATGAGACATAGATAATCCTCTTGCCGTCGTTACCGACCACTATTATTAACTTGATGCTTATTGTTAGCCCAATGCTTATTACTAGCTTAATGCTTTTACATCTAGCCCTGCGTTTAGCATGGCGATTAATGCTTCAACATGAATCAAAGCACACATTTTTTCTTTTACCATACCAGCGAGCCATGGGCGTTTCCCTGCCATTTCTCGCCAACGTACTTTGTCTGTATTAAGTAGCTCGGTGCCTTTGAGCTCTGTGCCCGCCAGGCCCCACAAGCTCTCTCCAAGCATCACTATATATTGATAGTTTTCTTTGTATTCGTCACCTGATAGTTTCTCAGACATCACCCATTTTGCGGTGTCGACCACATCTAGCTGACTATCACGGTTGGTTTGTAAACCCAAATACCAAGCTGGCTTACCAATGATATGACTTAACTCTTCAAGGCGATGGATGCCGCCAAGCTCATCAAGTGGCACCGCAAAGGTCACGCCGTTTACATCAAAATACAAGACTTGAAAGTCTTCTTTGCGAACCGTACTTTCCCAAGAGGTAAACTGGTCAGCACCTCCTGCTTGAGTTTCGGGTTCAATAACTGTCTCGGGATCAGGAACGTCAAGTTCAGGCTCAACAGCCTTAACTTCTACTTGTTCCGTCTCCAACGATTCAGCTTGTAACTCTTCAATTTGCTGCGATTCAACAGGTGGCTCTAAAACAATTGATAAATCGGGTTCTGGAAGATTCCAATCCTGAATCTCTGGCTCTTCGAACACTTGAACAGACTCAACCGCGGCATCAAACATTTGCATGTCTGCTTGCTGGGCGATTTTCTGGGTGTTCTGATCCATCAACTCATCAAGGTTCAGTTCATCAACAACATTGGTCGCCTCTAAACGACTCAGTAGTTTCTGAACATCTTCAAGGTTAGGAACCTCAAACTCAGCCGCGCGTATTTCTGCGTAGCTAGAGTGGTGACTCGAAAATTGGCGCTCTGGCTCTGGCTCTGGC
>NZ_JBFRNC010000029.1:142981-178211 GCF_041470825.1 Vibrio sp. 10N.261.55.A10
CTGGCTCTGGCTCTGGCTCTTCAGATTGTGATTCGTCGCTCGACTCGTCAACAAAAAAATCGTCAGATTCAAAGCTTTCATCGCCTAATAACGCAGTAAAGTAATCATCCAGTGCTTGTTCACTAGAGAGACTTGGCTGCGCCATTGTTGATTCTTTATTCGCGCTCATTTATCGCCAACCTTTCGAGATAAATAAGCAACTGTTTATAAGCAAATACACCACGGCTACCCGATGCAAAATGAGAGGCTGGCAAGCGTTTTAGGCTCGCGTCTCGAAACTTGGTATCAATCGGCACAGCAGACGTCCAAACTTGGTTTGGGTAATCATCTTTGAGCTGCGTTAATGTTTGCAGTGAGGCTTTGGTTCGCTTGTCGTACATCGTCGGGACAATCGTCACCTTAAACGGTGTTTTGCGCGACTTCTGCATAATGGTCAAAGTGCGAATCATGCGCTCTAAGCCCTTCATCGCCAAAAATTCCGTCTGTACCGGAATCAATATACGATCGCTTGCAGCCAATGCATTGACCATCATCACACCAAGAATTGGCGGGCAATCGATCAACACATAGTCGTAGTCATCTTTTAAAGCGGCCAAAGCACGCTTCAAGATCAACCCCATGCCGCTTCGATTTCCCATTACACGGTCTAATGTCGCCAAAGACATATGCGCAGGGATAATATCGATACCTTCGACTTCCGTTTGTAAAAGCAAAGGTCTTACCGTCTGCGCGTTAAATTCACGCAGCTGGAACAGATCAAACAGGCTCGATTCCACCGTATCTGAATCGTAACCCAGATAGGTGGTCAGTGATGCATGTGGGTCAGTATCAACCAACAGAACACGGTGCCCCTTCAACGCAAGTAAACCTGCTAGAGTCACGGTCGTGGTCGTTTTACCAACACCACCTTTTTGGTTTGCAACACTCCAAACAATCATTTCGATTTACCTAAGCTAACCCAACTTCGACCAAGATCCTTTCCGCGATACGGTCTAGAGGGAGGTCTTCAGTAGAAATGCCAGCTTTTGCTACAGCTTGAGGCATACCATATACAACACAGCTATCTTCGTCTTGTGCCCAAATTGTCGAGCCCGCAGTTTTCAACATACGCGAACCTTCTCGACCATCTGCGCCCATACCAGTCAGGATCATAGACAACACTTTGTCGCCGTAGATCTTCGCTGCAGAGCCGAATGTGACATCCACACAAGGCTTGTAGTTCATGCGGTCGCCGCCATCGATAATTCTTAGACGTGCAGACCCTGCGCGGCCATCAACCATCATCTGTTTACCACCTGGAGCAAGATACGCCACGCCAGGTTTTAACACATCACCGTCTTGCGCTTCGCGAACTTCAATCTTACACAAGGTGTTCAAGCGACTAGCAAAAGCCGCTGTGAATGTTGCTGGCATATGCTGAACTAACACAATTGGATGTGGGTAGTGTGCAGGGATGCGAGTCAAAATCTTCTGTAGAGCAACAGGGCCGCCAGTCGAAGTACCAATGGCTGTTAATTGATACTTCTTACCTGACGCTCTGAATTTCGCCGTTGATACAACCGCAGGCTTCGCTGTCGAAGTCGAAGCTGCTGTTGAAATCGGCTGGCGCAATAGCGTAGATGTTGAAGTCGTCGCAGTCGCTCTCGGCGCAATAGGAGCACGACGCATAAATGCACGCTTCGCTGCAATCTGAATCACACGCTGTTGAAGCAATGCAACTGCATCGTCGCGGTTACGTGCAATGTCTTCAAACTTCTTAGGAAGGAAGTCGAGAGCACCTGCATCTAACGCATCTAACGTTGCTCTCGCTCCATCATGCGTTAACGATGAAAACATCAAAATAGGCGTTGGAGACGCGGCCATGATTTCACGAACGGCAGTGATACCGTCCATGACAGGCATTTCAATATCCATCGTGATTACGTCAGGTCTTAGCTGTTTCGCTTTTTCAACGGCTTCTTTACCGTTTACTGCTACATCAATGACTTCTAGGCGAGCCTCTGAGTTGATGATCTCGCTAACGCGACGACGAAAGAAACTCGAATCATCAACGACTAATACTTTAATCGCCATATTTATCCTTAAATTAAATTCTTGACGCAGCTGCGTACTGCTTCAACAAGTCCGGCACATCTAGAATCAATGCTATGTGTCCGTCACTTGTAATTGTCGCACCTGCCATTCCTGGCGTGCCTTGCAGAAGCTTATCAAGCGGCTTGATCACGACTTCTTCTTGACCGATAAGCGTATCGACAACAAAACCAACACGTTGGCTACCAAGTTGTACGATAACAACATGGCCGTGCCCTTTACGCAGCTCAACAATACCCGCTTTAGGAGCAAGCCAGTTTTGCAAGTAGAACAACGGAATAGACTTATCGCGAACGATAATCGTCAGCTGGCCATCAACCACGTTTGTGCGGCTTAAATCTAGGTGGAAGATCTCGTTTACAGAAGCCAATGGCAATGCAAATGGATGACCGGCAACACCGACCATCAAGGTTGGTAGAATCGCTAGGGTTAGTGGAACCTTGATGGTGATCTTGGTGCCCTGTCCCATTTCTGAATCAATATCAATAGAGCCGTTCAGTGTGTTGATCGCTGTTTTCACAACGTCCATGCCCACACCACGACCAGAGATATCCGAGATCTGCTCTTTGCTTGAGAAGCCAGGAGCAAAAATCAGGTTGAAACACTCTTTATTTGATAAGCGAGACGCTGCATCTTCATCCATCAGGCCACGTTTAACCGCGATAGCACGAAGCTTATCAGGGTCCATACCGCCACCGTCATCAACGATAGCCAGTTCAATGTGGTCACCTTCTTGAGAGGCAGACAGAATCACTTTACCCGTTTGTGATTTACCCGCAGCAACACGGTCGTTTGGCATTTCAATACCATGATCGACAGAGTTTCTCACCAAGTGAATCAGGGGATCAGCAAGTGCTTCTACTAAGTTTTTATCAAGGTCCGTTTCTTCGCCACGCATTTCAAGAACGATGTCTTTCTTCAAGCTACGAGCAAGGTCACGGACAACTCGTGGGAAGCGACCAAATACTTTCTTGATCGGCTGCATACGAGTCTTCATTACCGCACCTTGAAGGTCTGCAGTAACAACATCTAAGTTAGAGACAGCTTTCGACATTTCTTCGTCGTTGCTGTTGAGGCCTAGGCTGACTAGTCGGTTACGCACCAATACCAGTTCACCCACCATGTTCATGATGGTGTCCAGTGTTGATGTATCAACACGAACTGTCGCTTCAGCTTGTTGCTTCTTAGCCGGCACTTTAACTTCAGCTTTTGCTGGAGCGCTCGGTTTTGGCTCAGCTTTAACGGCAACTGGCGCAGCAGGTTTAGGCGCAGCTTGAGGTGCTACTGCCTTAACTTCTGCTGGCTTAGTCGCGGCATCCAATTCTTCAATCGAAGGTCCATTACCTGAGCCATGTAGTTGGTCAAGTAACTTCTCGAACTCTTCGTCAGTCATCAGATCATCGCCTTCAGACATCGCTGAAACAGGTGCTGCTGGCGGCGTTGGCGGTGGAGGAGGCGTTGAACTTGCCGCTGTCGGGCTCTTACCCGCACCGTGCAATTCATCTAATAACTTTTCAAATTCGTCATCAGTAATATCACCACTGTCAGCAACAGACTGAGGTGCAGCGGGTGCTGGCGGCGGTGTTGGTGCAGAAGGCGCTGTTGGTGAACCACCTTTACCGTGAAGCTCATCAAGCAAGCGTTCAAACTCATCTTCAGAGATATCATCGACTGAAGATGCATTGATGTTTGAGCTTTCAGCAGTAGGTTCCGGAGCAATAACAGGCTCAGGCGCTGCAACAACAGGTTCAGGGATAATAGGTGCAGGCGCTTCTACTGGTGCCACTTCATCCGCAGACTCTGGTTTACAGAGACGGTGAAGTTCATCCAATAAAGATTGGTCGGCTGGCACTAAAGGTTCCTGATCTTGCACGGCGCGAAACTGTACATTGACTGTATCTAGCGCCTGCAGCATGGTATCCATCAAACCTGATGTTACGCTGCGTTGGCCGTTTCGCAGAATGTCGAACACATTCTCAGCACCATGACAAGTATCCACCAGCTCAGTTAATGCTAGGAAACCAGCACCACCTTTTACTGTATGGAAACCACGGAAAATAGCATTTAATAGGTCTTTGTCGTCAGGGTTATTCTCAAGCTCTACCAGTTGTTCTGATAGGAGTTCAAGGATCTCTCCTGCTTCGACTAAAAAGTCCTGAAGAATATCTTCGTCTAAATCGTAGCTCATACGTTACCTTTAAAATCCAAGACTGGATAACAAATCGTCGACTTCATCTTGAGATGCGACAGCGTCTTCGCGCTCTTCTGGGTTCATAATTGGACCTTCAGGCGCAATCGATGCTTTCTTCTCTGACTCTGGAGTTGGCTCTTTTTGATTCGCACCGAATACCGTGAGAATCTCGACCAAACGTCCTTCCACCTCATTCACCAAGGTAATAACTTTGCTGATTATCTGCCCAGTTAAATCTTGGAAATCCTGAGCCATCAAGATTTCAGTCAATTGTCCGCGTAGTTCAGTACTGTCGCCTTCTACTTGGACAAGCAATCCATCAATGCGGTGACATAAAGCTTTAAATTGTGCCAGCTCAATGCGGCCATGCATCAGTTCATTCCATTGAGGCCTTACTTGAAGTAAACACTCGTGTAGGTTGTCTGCGATTGGCATACAGCGATCGACAGCGTCCATCGTCTTATTTGCCGCAACTTCCGTTTTATCAATGACATACTGAAGGCGATCCCTTGCATCAGGGATTTCGTCATTTGCGATAACGCTGATGCGTTCATCGAAATTGAATTGAGTCAAAGAGTCGTGGAGGTCGCGTGTCAGACTTCCTATTTCTTGAAGCATTGGATTGTCTTGAAGACTAAAGTTATCTTCATAAATGCTTCTCACAAGAGAATCAGCATTTTGCTGCTCATCGTTATCAAGCAGCTCTACTAATTTTTTTGCTTGTTCTAATGAAATCATCCTGAATTCGGCCTTACTCCGCATACTTTGTGCGCTTAGGCTATCGAGATAAACAGATAACTTATCAGTCAGTGTTTACCTAGAAGTGCCTAAATTTATTGATGCTTATAAGCGATCAAAAATCTTATCAAGTTTCTCTTTCAGCGTTGCAGCAGTGAAAGGCTTCACAATGTAACCATTAACACCCGCTTGCGCAGCTTCGATGATCTGCTCACGCTTCGCTTCAGCTGTGATCATAAGCACTGGAAGGTGCTTAAGTTCTGCGTCTGCGCGAATGTGTTTAAGCAGGTCAATCCCTTGCATGCCTGGCATGTTCCAGTCAGTTACCACGAAATCAAATTCGCCTTTTTTCAGCATAGGTAACGCGGTCAAGCCATCATCTGCTTCTTGAGTGTTGTTGAAACCTAAATCGCGAAGTAGGTTTTTAACAATTCGGCGCATCGTTGAAAAATCATCAACAATGAGAATTTTCATGTTTTTGTTCAAATTAGCCTCCACTGAATAGGATCAGTGTTGTTAGTCGTTCTGTGTCCAAGCACTTAACTTAGTGCGTAAACGCTGCATAGATTGGCTCAGTATTTGGCTGACACGAGATTCGCTGACACCTAACACTTCCCCAATCTCTTTTAAATTGAGTTCTTCGTCGTAATAAAGCGAAAGCACAAGGCCTTCCCTTTCCGGAAGTTGTTTTATCGAATCGATCAAAGCTTGGCGGAATGACTCATCAGCAACCCCTTGAAAAGGCGTATTATCTTGAGAGTCTTCATTCGGAGATATTACATCATCTGAGACGCCTAAATCTTCAATTCCAACCAGTCTTGAGCAATTAATGTCAGTTAAAGCACTGTGATACTGCTCTAAACTGAGCCCCATGTGTTTTGCCACTTCGGCATCACTCGGGTCGCGGTTGAGGATACCCTCTAATTCCGCAATTGCACTGCTGATTTCTCGATTGTTCTTATGAACCGATCTCGGCACCCAGTCCCCACGGCGAATGTCATCCAACATTGCCCCGCGAATCCGAATACCAGCATACGTCTCAAAGCTTGCGCCTTTGGTACCATCATAGTTTTGTTGCGCTTCAATCAAGCCGATCATGCCAGCTTGAATTAAGTCATCAACCAATACATTAGGCGGTAATCGCCCCAACAAGTGATGAGCGATACGTTTAACCAACACAGAGTACTTCTCAAAAAAAGCCTGTTGGCTATTGTGATTAGCGTGTTGGTCGTAAGTAAGCGCTTTATTCACCAAATGGTTCCTCTATAAATTCAGTACGATTCAGCAGCCTTTCAACAAAGAACTCCAAGTGTCCGCTCGGTGTTTTTGGTATTGGCCAGGTCAAGGCTTTGTTAGCCAAAGAGCTGATTGCCAATGCAGCTGGAGAGCGAGGAAACGCATCGACTACGATTTTCTGTCTCTTGACTGATTGACGTACTTTATCATCTAAAGGAATACATGCTACGAGTTCGAGGCTCACATTCAAGAAGCGCTCTGTGACCAAAGTCAACTTTGCAAATAATTCTCGGCCTTCGCGGTAGCTTCTGACCATATTTGCAACAACTTTGAATCGCTGAACTTGGTGTTCTCTGCTTAAAAGCTTAATCAAAGCATATGCATCCGTGATCGAGGTAGGTTCATCACATACCACGACAACCACGTCTTGCGCCGCTCTTGAGAAGCTGATCACCATGTCCGAAATACCGGCTGCGGTATCAACCAACAAGATATCCATCTCGTCTTCAAGCGAACCGAATGCGCGAATCAAACCAGCATGCTGTGCGTGTGAAAGTTCAGTCATGCTTTGAGTGCCCGATGTCGCTGGAATAATTTTAATTCCGTGCGGCCCTTCGACAATCGCATCCTTAAGTTCACATTCGCCAGCCAACACATGCCCAAGGTTTCGTTTAGAACGAATACCTAGCATGATATCGACGTTCGCTAGTCCTAAATCGGCATCTAGCACCATGACTTTTTTGCCTTGGCGCGCCATGCAAATAGCCATACCTAACGTCACATTAGATTTACCAACGCCTCCCTTACCACCGGTTACAGCGATAACTTTTGTGAGTGAAGGCTTGGTTAAGCGACGGAGGCCGCTAGCTTGGTCATGTATCATATTTTCATTCATATTTATCCGCCGCCTAGAGCCCTTCAGAATCGCTATTCCAGTAATGAGGTTCATTCTCTGTAGATTTTTCTAATAGCTCATTAGCCTTAGCAATCATGTACTTTGGCTGAGCTATAACGATATCTTCAGGAACTCGTTGACCATTTGCTATGTAAGCAACTGGTAATGCATTTTGTATTACGACACTGATGAATTCACCTAGACTTAGGGATTCATCCAGCTTAGTCATGATGCATCCCGACAACGGGATTCTTCTAAAGTGTTCAATTGTTTCTTGCAGCACTTTGCGTTGCGCGGTTGCAGGCAACACAAGGTAGCTATTGATAACGGAACCACTCTCTTGCATCAATGTGTCTAACTGCTCAGATAGGCGAACATCTCGTTGTCCCATGCCTGCAGTATCGACCAGAATCAGGCGACGATTACGTAACTGATATATTACATCGGCCAGTTCGCTAGAATCTTTAGCAACTCTTACAGGACAACCCATAATTCGGCCGTAGATCGATAACTGCTCATGTGCACCTATACGATATGTGTCAGTTGTCACTAGTGCGACGTTATCAGCGCCATATTCCATGGCAGCACGTGCAGCTAGCTTTGCAACAGTCGTTGTTTTACCCACGCCGGTTGGGCCAAGTAGAGCCACAATACCGCCGCGTTTTAAAATATCTTTTTGTGTAACGGAGATTTGGTCAGCAACCAGAGCTAACAGAGCCTTCCATGCACGTGCAGGTTTAGTATCTTCAGGAATGTAGCAAGCCATTTGATCGGCAAGCTCTGCAGATACACCCATACGTTCAAGGCGCTTAATAAGCATGGCTCTCAGTGGTTCACGGCGCTCAACTTCTTGCCACATCAACCCAGAAACTTGATGCTCTAACAGACGACGAATTGAGGTCATCTCTTCGCGCATCGTTTCCATTTCAGTATCAGAACCTTTGGACTGAGTGTTCTCTCGACCACGATCATAACGGGTAGGATCCAAGCGAGGTGTCGGGCGCTCTACTCTGCGGTCTTCAGCAATCAACTTAGACAAACCCGTTTCACGAGCAAATGCAGAATCAAGATTTCCGTGAGACTGTTGGTTACCGTGAGATTGCTGATGGCCATGAGACTGCAAATTGCTTTGAGTCTGATGACTATGAGGCTTATGGCCCGTGCTTGATTGGCGATTGAGCAATGCTGACAATGAATCTTCATTTTCTGCACGATGCTGTGGCTCATCATCGGCGCCATGACTGTATTGCTTAAGCATATTCGCAAAGCGCTTAGTCATTGAGCGTCCACCTTCAACATTCGACTGTAGGCTAACCTTGTCATCGTCTAGTTGACGTCGCCCAGCAGGAGCTGCGGGCGCGGCCATTTGCGTATATTGGCTTTGTGCAGGCTGCTGAGGTTTATTTAATCTCTGGCTCGCTGTCGACGGGCTGGATTCGCCATCAATAGCGGCAACAATTTCCACGCCACCTGCGACCTTTTTGTTAGACATGATCACCGCTTCTGAACCAAGTTCTTCTTTAACTTGGAGCAGAGCCGTTCGCATATCTTTTGCAAAAAATCGTTTAATTTTCAATTCGATTGTCCGTTCTAATTAGGCGGCTTAATTACCAACAGCTTGTACTATACGTATCTGCTTTTCGTCCGGTATTTCTTGGTAAGACAAGACTCGCAAGCTTGGGATCGTGTTCTTCACGAACTTAGCCAGAGTCGAACGCAACACGCCAGAGGTCAATAGTACCGCGGGCTCACCTTTCAGCTCTTGCTCTTGTGTAGCGTGGCTGAGAGAGGTCTGTAAACGTTCGGCTAAACCAGGTTCAATACCAGCAGATTCTCCGCCGGATGCCTGCATGGTTTGATGCAAGATTTGTTCCAGCTCAGGAATCAAGGTTATCACTGGTAACTCGGGCTCTATACCATTGATTTCTTGAACAATTAATCGTTTCAATGAGATGCGAACCGCCGCAGTAAGTATGTCAGGTTCTTGACTCTTACCTGAATACTCCGACAAAGTTTGGACTATGGTTCGAATGTCACGAATTGGAATCGCTTCATTCAGCAGGTTCTGTAGCACTTTCACAACCACACCCAACTGCAATTGATCCGGTACAAAACCTTCCACCAGCTTAGGTGTTGAGCGGCTGAGCATCTCAAGTAAGTTCTGAACTTCTTCGTGGCCAATGAGCTGCGATGCGTTGTTGGTTAGCAGCTGGCTAAGGTGTGTCGCCAGTACTGTAGAAGAATCTACAACGGTATAACCTAGAGCTTGTGCGTGTTCACGCTGCTCTTCACGAATCCAAACCGCTTCAAGGCCAAAGGCAGGGTCAATCGTCGGCTCGCCATCGATCATGCCATAGACTTGGCCCGGGTTAATCGCGAGCTCCATGTCTGGCTTAATCTCAGCTTCACCCACAGCAACACCCATCAGGGTAATACGGTAGCTGTTTGGTGTCAGTTCTAGGTTATCGCGAATGTGTACCGCTGGGATCAAGAAACCAAAGTCTTGAGACAGCTTTTTACGCACACCTTTAACGCGTTCAAGCAATTCACCACCTTGGTCTCTATCAACCAAAGGAATTAAACGGTAACCCACTTCTAAACCAATAATATCGACAGGTTGAACATCATCCCAAGAGAGCTCCTTCTGAGAGCCTACTTCTCCATTCGCTTCAACTGTCGCCGGAAGGTTAGGCTCTTCCGCCTTCTTCTTGTTCTTTTTATCGATGTAATACGCCCCCGCGCCTGCAACGATGGCAAGGCTCAAGAACGAGAAATGTGGCATACCCGGAACAATACCCATGATGCCAAGGATGGCGGCGGTGATCATCAAGGCTTTTGGATTGTCGAACATCTGGAAGACAAGTTGCTCACCCATATCTTCATCAGTATTTTGGCGCGTTACCATCATCGCAGCTGCAATAGACAGTAATAGAGATGGAATTTGTGCAACCAGACCATCACCGATAGTCAGTAGCGTGTAGATTTCGATTGCTTCACCAAAACCAAGATCAAACTGAGCCATACCAATGCTCAAGCCACCAATGATGTTGATGAATAAGATTAAGATACCAGCGATCGCATCGCCTTTAACAAACTTAGAAGCACCGTCCATCGAACCGTAGAAGTCAGCTTCTTTGGTGACTTCAAAACGTCTCAGACGCGCTTGGTCTTGGTCGATCAAACCTGCGTTCAAGTCGGCATCGATTGCCATCTGTTTACCCGGTAAGGCGTCTAACGTGAAACGCGCGCTTACTTCCGAGATACGACCCGCACCTTTGGTTACAACCATGAAGTTGATGATCATAAGAATCAAGAACACCACTAAACCAACCGCGTAGTTACCACCGATAACCACGTTACCGAAGGCTTCAATCACGTTACCTGCCGCGTCGCCACCTTCGTGACCATGGAGCAATACCACACGTGTCGAAGCAACGTTCAAGGCCAATCGAAGTAGAGTCGCAATCAGCAGGACGGTCGGGAATGCAGCGAAATCTAAAGGCCTGCGGGTATAAACCGATACCAATAGCACAACCATAGACAGTGCAATATTGAAGGTGAAGAACATATCCAACAAGAAAGCTGGAATGGGCAACACCACCATAGCAAGCGTTGCAAGTACCATAACAGGTGCACCAATCGCGGGCATGGCACGGTTAGGGATTTTAGGTAGCTTGTCCACAAAAGGCAGGGAGAATTTCATAAATCTAGACAGTTTCGCTATGTTGTAGCTCTCTGAACAAGTGGATTAGGTCTTAGTCAGGGCTGTTTGCTATGGGCTTATAATGTTCAGGCTACTACAGCAAACACTGTACCAACATCTCACGTCAAATTATCGCCATCACCTCTATAAAAGGAAGATTAGCTAGCTCGCTATTATCAGGGTTCATCACGCAGAGCTCAAGCAATTGATCTAATGACGTAAATCAGGTGGGATCGGCATATTAGAATCTTGCAGCTTTGGTCGCTCACCACCTCGTTTTCGGTACTGTTTAAGCTGGAAAACATATGCAAGCACTTGTGCAACTGCTGTAAACAGACCGTCAGGAATTTGTTGTTCTAGCTCAGTGGTATGATAAAGCGCCCTCGCCAATGGCGGCGCTGGAACGATATATATGTCATTTTCACGCGCAATCTCTCGGATCTTCATCGCCATGTGGTCGACACCTTTAGCAACCACAATTGGTGCTTTGTCTTGATTCTGCTTATAGCGCAGCGCCACTGAAAAGTGTTCCGGGTTGGTCACAATCACATCCGCTTGAGGAACGTCTGCCATCATGCGACGCTGAGCCGCTTCCCTTTGAAGCATACGAATTCGGCCTTTCACTTCCGGCTTACCTTCAGTGTCTTTGAATTCGTCTTTGACTTCTTGTTTGGTCATCTTCAATTGATCGGCGTGTTGCCAGATCTGGAACGGGATATCAATCGCCACCACAATAAGCAGCGAGCAACTGATCAACAGGATGAAATTGAGCAAGATATCCAAGGCATGGAAGATGTTCTGTGGGTACACATCCATACTCAGCTGCATTAAATCATGCTGAGAGGCTTGAATCAGATAAATCGCCATCCCCGATACGAGCGCTACTTTAAGAATAGACTTGAGCAGTTCAACCCAGCTTTGCAGGCCAAACATACGCTTGATGCCACTGAGTGGGTTGAGCTTAGACGCCTTAGGCATTGCTGCTTGCATTGAGAAGTTAATCCCACCGACACCCGCAGCGCCGATGACGGCAGCAACAAACAAGGTTATCAGTATCAAAAACAGCGGGAACAGCAGGTTCACCAGTGCACCACCAGCGATTTCTAGGAGTTTGTTAGTGTCAAAAATTTCGTCGCGACTCAAAGAGAACAGACGTTGCATGGCCTCGAACAAAGCCTTCGCCATCGATTCGCCAAACCACATTAATGCAATTGCACCGACAATAAGTACCGACGCTGACGCTAGCTCTTTTGACCTTGCAACCTGCCCTTTCTCTTTGGCCTGTTGCAAGCGTTTGGGCGTGGCGTCTTCTGTGCGTTCTTGACCGTCTGACTCTGCCATTTCAGTCTCCTAGCAATCTAACCGGATTAGACGACATATCTGTTGTTCGCCCTGCATCCAAAATAGCTCATAGTGACTATATAAGCCGCCAAGGATGTACCAACAAAGCAACAGACCCACGAGTAGCGCAAATGCAAAACCCAAAGAAAAGATGTTTAACTGAGGTGCCGCACGCGTCATTACACCAAAAGAGAGGTTAATCGTTAGCAGCGCGATAATGCCCGACAAGGACATCGCCAATGCCGTTTTGAACATGATACCGAGCCACAATGCGAGCTCTCGAAAATCAACAGAGGTCAACGATCCACTGCCAATCGGCAAGGTCTTAAAACTAAACACCACCAGCTGCAGCATTTTCAAGTGACCATCGGTCGCCAAGAAGAACATGGTCGCAAGCAGCATGAACAGTTGACCAAGTACCGGCGTGTTTTGCCCGTTAGCCGGGTCGACCATTGAGGCAAAACCCAAGCTCGATTGCATACCCAAGATCTGGCCGAGCATGACGAAGGTTTGAATCATGAACTGGGTAACAAAGCCCATGGCCACTCCAATCACGATCTGTTCAAAGACAGTCAGGAAGCCTTGAAAGGACAGAAGTTCAATCTCTTTGGGAACGGCCGGAATCGCAGGCATCACCGCAAAAGTGATCGCCAAGCCTAAATACAGACGAATACGCGGCGACACGAAGCGTGCCCCTGTTACCGTCATCACCATCAGCATCGCTGAGATGCGAGTGTATGGCCAAAAATAATTGGCTAACCACTCTAGTACAAGGCTCGTTGGGTATTCCATATCGGTTTAATACAGAACTTGCGGCAAGCGTTCGATGAGCTCAAAAAAGAACTCCATCATCATCTGGGTCATCCAGTGTGCGAATAGCATCAACGCCAACAAAGTTACGATCAAACGCGGCAGGAAACTTAGGGTTTGTTCGTTGATTGAGGTCGCAGCTTGGAAAACAGCCACAACCAAACCGATCAACAGGCTAGGAATAATGATGGCGCAAACCATGATTAATACCATCCAAAGGGCATCTCGGAACAACTCTACGAATATTTCAGGATTCATTATTCCCCCAGCTACAAGGCAAAACTGCCGGCGAGTGTGGAGAGTATCAAGTTCCAGCCATCAACAAGAACAAACAGCATCAACTTAAACGGCAGCGATACAATCATCGGTGACAACATCATCATACCCATAGCCATCAATACCGATGCCACCACCAAGTCGATGATTAGGAAAGGCAAGAACAGCATAAATCCGATTTGGAAAGCCGTTTTTAATTCCGATGTGATAAATGCTGGAATCAGAACCGCCATCGAAACATCTTCAGGGTTAGTCACTTCCGCGCCAGAAATCTCAACAAAGGTTTCAAGATCTTTGATTCGAGTCTGCTTGAGCATGAAGGATTTAATCGGTTTTTGGGCAACATCAAATGCCTGTCGTGCCGATATCTGTTCATTAAGATAAGGCTGAACTGCTTGTTCGTTAACTTGATTAATCACTGGCGACATGATGAAGAAGGTCAAGAATATCGCGATACCAATAATGACTTGGTTAGACGGTGTTTGTTGTAGACCCATCGCCTGACGCAAGATAGACATCACAACCACAATACGAGTGAACGATGTCATCAAAATCACCATCGCCGGCAAGAAGCCAAGCATGGTCATTAACGCGAGAATTTGCAGGTTAATCGAGTAGTCTTCACCGCCATTGGCATTGGTTGTCATGGTAAAGGCAGGTATGCCGCCACCATTGCCAGTCAAGCTGCCCGTGGTCATGGTTGTCGATTTGGCTTGGTCTTGTTCCATCGTGCTGATAGTGACCGATTCCGAGCCAGCGGTATTCGCAGGAATGACGGTGCCGTCTTCAGCTTGTGCAAATACCGACACACTGAATACGATTGAGCATAGGAGAATAAGCTGAACCAACCACACTTTCACCGCTCGGAAAGCTCCGGCTTGGTGAAAGTAAGAGGAGTTCAAAAGTCCGTTACTTGTTTGCATCTTTTTTTATTAGCTGGGAAAGCTGACTTGAAAATGTACTTTTTTCCAGCATCTCCTGAGTAAGAGGTTTATCGAGCTTAGAGATCAGCTGAATCGATTGTGTGGTAATCCCTACCAAGAACTGTTCATCACCCGCTTGCACAATAGCGATACGCTCTTTAGTACCAACAGGGATTTGCCTAACAATCGCCAAACCTTGTTGATTCGACATCGCAGGTACTTGCATTCGCTTGAGTAGCCAAGCAATAAATAAAATGAAGGCTATAACGAAAATTAGCGACCCAAAGGTGGTCGCTAAATCGAGAGAAGGCGGTGTTGCTGCAAAGGCAATGGAAGGAGCCGTTAATAGCCCTACTCCCAAGATTCCTCGTAACAAACCTGTCATTCCGAGAAAAGAGCCCGCAAGTCTTTGAGACAAAAAGCTCATTAACGCAGCTTCTTAATTCGTTCTGTCTGGCTAATAACGTCAGTCAAGCGAATACCAAACTTGTCGTTTACTACAACCACTTCACCGTGAGCAATCAAGGTACCGTTTACCATCACATCCAGTGACTCACCAGCAATTCTATCTAGCTCAACAACCGAACCTTGGTTCAACTGAAGTAAATTACGGATACTGATCTGAGAGCGACCAACTTCCATCGAAATAGTCACTGGAATATCCATAATGGTATCCAGCTTACGACGCTCATCTTCAGAAATCGGAGATGATGAATCGGTTAGCTCATCAAGTGGTGCCGCAAGCACATCATCAACATCAATTGACGGCGCTAAAGGATCTTCACCAAGTGCTGCAGCCCATTCGTCTGCTAGCTTTTGATCTTCACTAGGTTCCATTACCAATTCCTATACTTTTATCTATTTTACTATTCGTCATCATCACTGTTTTCGAGCTCAGACAATAAGTCTTTACCTAGAAAAGCGAGATCAGTTTTAACCACATGTGGTCTTTGAATTTTTTCCGAAATCTGTACTGCAAGCTTCTCACCAGAACGGCCCATTTTCACACGATAAGTCGGCAGTTCTTCGACAAACATGGTTGCGTGCTCAGGCATGTTCATTGGGATAACATCACCAGGGCGCAGCTCCATCAGATCACGAAGGGAAATATCTTGCTCTAGCAAATTCACGCGGAAATTGACGGGCACATCCATGATCTCATCACGCAGTGCGGTACTCCAACGAACATCGGTTTCCATCTTGTCTGATTGAACACCCGCATCAAGCAGTTCACGGATCGGCTCAACCATGGAGTAAGGCATGACAACGTGGAAGTCACCACCACCGCCATCCACTTCAATGTGGAACGAACTCACAACAATCACTTCGGTTGGGCTCACAATGTTCGCCATACTTGGGTTCACTTCGGAATCCAAGTATTCAAACTCAACCCCCATCACTGGCGACCAAGCTTCTTTGTAATCTTCAAAAACAATTTTCAGCAGTAACTGAATGATTCGTCTTTCAGTAGGCGTGAATTCACGACCTTCAATCTTGGCGTGGAAACGACCATCACCGCCAAAAAAGTTCTCTACGAGAATGAAAACCAGACGAGCTTCCATGGTGATGAGTGCCGTACCTTTCAATGGACGGAAACGAACCATGTTTAAACTGGTGGGTACATACAATGTGTTTTGGTACTCACCAAACTTCATCATCTGTACGCCGTTGATCGACACTTCAGCCGTTTTACGTAACATATTAAACAAGCTGATACGCATATGACGTGCGAAGCGCTCGTTAATAAGTTCAAGGGTCGGCATTCGACCACGGACGATTCGATCTTGAGATGAGAAGTCGAAATTGACCGCATTGTCATTTTCGGTTTCTAAGACATCTTCAACTTCTTCAACATCATCAACGCCATGTAACAGCGCATCAATTTCGTCTTGGCTTAATAAATCGGTCACAAATTACCTATTGAATTACGAAGTCAGTGAATAACACTTTTTCAATCACAGGCTGGCCAACAGCTTGAGCCAGGCTTGCTTTAATATCTTCTGTTGCCTTATTACGCAGTTCCACGCGGCCTGTTGGTGAGCGCAATTGATCAACCGTTGCCGAAGCGAACGTGGCCAGTAGCGTACTTTCTACAAGTGGAGAGTGGTAACGAGCCAGGTCTTCATTCTTACTGCCACGTACCATGAGCTGTGCTTTTATCTGAACTAGGCGATCTTTTTTGTCACCTGTCACATTAAACAAGAAGGGCTGAGGAATATTAACATACATAACCGGCTCTGCAGCGACCACAGCCGTTGCTGGCTGAGACTGAGATTCAGAGGCGCTATCGTCAGAACCTAAGAAAAAGTACAGCGCACCACCTATACCAAGCAGTAACACAACTACGGCAATAATAATTATAAGGAGCTTGCTCTTCCCTTTAGGTGCATCTTGTTCTTCGGCCATATCTTACTCTAACTTCCTGTTCTTGCGATTAACTGATGGTTCTTTTTATTAACTGGTTTTTTCTATTAACCAAGCGTTCTTAGCCTGATATTAGGCATAATAACTAATTCCATCACGCTTTGATGCGACATTCAATTCAAGATTGCTGCCACTATCAAGGTTTTCATCACCTTGCGTATCATTTGTGCGGTTAGCGCCGGATTGTTGCTCACCATTGTTGTATCTATCTTGTCCCTGACCGGAGTTCTGTTGTTGAACAGACGAATCGGCAAGCTGCAGACCTTGCTGAGCAAGCATCTCTCTCAAGCGAGGTAAGGTTTGTTCAATCACATCTCTCGCTTGCTGATTACTCACCGTAAAGTGCACGTTTGCCACGTCATTATTCATGGTCATGCGGATTTTCATTTGGCCCAATTCTGGTGGGTCGAGACGAATGTCCAAGTTCTTAAGGTTCTTAGACATCATCATTTGTACTTTTTCAGCCACTTGCTCATTGGCTAGCTCTTTGGTGAGCTGTAAGGGCGCTTGTTGAGCAGCTTGAATTTCAGCTCGCGTAGGTGCTGAACCCACCGTTGCCGTACCTTGTGCACCAGCCGCAGAAGCGATCTGCTGAGCAAAGGTCGAATCTTTAGAATCTTCTTTAGCACCCGCTTTACCCAAACCAGACAGTGCTGCTGCACCGGCGCCCGCTTTAAGAAGCGTATCAGTCGAGCCTGCTTTTGTGGCAGCTGGCGTTGCATTCATCGCCATTCCTTGCGCGGTTAAAGCTGGATCCAACGTTGCTTGCTGCTGAGGTGAAGCCACATTAGCTTGTTGAGCTGCGGCCTGTTGGGCTGCATGTGCATTATTGGCGTGCAGCATTGCCGCCTTGTCCGTAAGAGCATTGTTTGCTGATTGAGAAGCGGCCTGCGCTGACACTTGTTGTGTAGCCGTCGCTACAGCTGCTGTTGATGCTGCCGCAGCTAAGGCTTTAGTTTCGCTTGAATCCGTATTATCCCAATCGATAGCAGTGGGTTCACCAGACGCACTGTTCGCAGCCGGAGCTTGACTTAGCAAAGCTGTTACTTGTTGTTGAACGTTAGCGAGCTGTTGATTCAACAGGTCTAGGTTAGAGGTCGCTTTAGCCAAAGCGGCTTGCTCATCAACCGTCAACTTAGCGCCACTTTGTTGCTTATCAAGCAAGCTATCGACAACAGACTGCTCTGATTCGATTTGTCCATTCAATTGGTTTAGCGCTTTGGTATGGGCATCTACTTGCTTTGCCAGTTCAATATCCACGGCTGACAATACTTGGCTCTGCTCGGCAGCAACCGCACTAGCTGCATTCTTTTGGCTCAGCTCTCGGCTCATACTGGCTTCAATTTGTTCTGGAGTGACGCCTTTATCCATCAACTGTCGAATTTCAGTATCAGTTAGCTGAGAAACACCCTTACCTCCGGTAAGTACAGCGATTTCAGAATCGACTTCAAGGCTCTTCTCCTGATTTGCAGCCTTAGCTTGTTGTGTCGCCTTATCCGTAACGGAAACTCCTGCAACAGAAGCACCGGTGATATTACCTTGGGCTTGTTCTACCTGACCTTGCTGAGGCAAGCCTTTGCCGTTTGGCGCTTGATTTAGGGTTTTGTTTGCCTCATCCAATTGACCAAGCAATTTATTGCCTTCGCTCATCGCTGCATTGGCTTGCGATGCCTGCGTAGCACCATCTACCGCTGATGGACCCTGAGTTTGGGATTGAGCAATATGTTCTTTAGATTCGTTAGTCGTATCCTGCGCATCTTTACCATCTGCAACAGTCTTATCAGCGACAGTGCTATCAGTGCCCGAATTGGCTTTGAGCTGAGCCTCAGATCCAGACGCAGCCTCTGCTGATGTTTTATCAGCAGCTTTCTCGCCTTCTACTTCTGAAGCTGCTTGCTTGCTTTGCGCTTCGCTCACTTCGTCAGTAGCCTTTGATTCAGCGGAATCACCTTTGTTCGCTTCGGCTGACGCTTCACCTTCGGTAGATGTCTGTTTAGTATCAGGTTTCGCAGTGCTTTCTGTGTCTTTTGCTGCGACTTTACTGTCACTTTCTTCAAAGCCGAGCGCTTCTTTAAAGGACTCAAAGAAACCTTTAGAGTCGCCGGTTTCTTCTACCTTGGAAGAGGCAGAACCGGTGTCCAACAACGATGACATTTTGTTGGTCGCTGAATTTGAGGAAAGACTAACATTCATATATACAAGCTCTATCTACTAGCTTTGCTGCCATGAATCAGGCAACAAAAAGAAAGTCGGATGCTTTTCATGCCTTTGGTGGGCATAACGCGCAATTTTATATAAAACGGAGCAAGAAACATGCCTATAAGTTCGGTTTTCACAATATAGAGAACAGCACTGACGTCATTCGTGGCTTAGGATCACATCTTCTTTCGGCTGTATAACAGAGTCGAAAACTCATCCATTTGCTTTTGTTCTCTTCGATCTTGCAGCTTTGCTTTCTCTTTCTGCTTTTTCTCCATCAACCACTCGTAGGATTTACGTTTTTTGCGTAACTCCATCCAGTAGCTTT
This sequence comes from Vibrio sp. 10N.261.55.A10, assembly GCF_041470825.1. NCBI lineage: Bacteria > Pseudomonadati > Pseudomonadota > Gammaproteobacteria > Vibrionales > Vibrionaceae > Vibrio > Vibrio sp. 10N.261.55.A10. The sequence goes on from NZ_JBFRNC010000029.1 coordinate 162,137, forward strand.
GGCAGTTGTCGACTTGATTTTTAAAGTGGTGCTCGGCTTCTCTCTGTTTGGATAATGTTTCATCCAACTGAGTTAAGAAGCGGTTCAAGTGACCATATTGGCTCGCCGTTAAGCCTGCCTTGCCGCGGTCAACGAGCTGCTGACAGTAATCCAGTCGATACTTTTCAATCTGCGCAACCTGCTCATAGTAGCCTTGCAGCTCAGAGTTCGCTTTGTTGAGCGCAAGTACCGCTTGGTTCTCTTGATCTTTGGCTTGATCGAGCAAAAATTCTAATGCGTTATCCATGACTAACCTTATTCACCCGTTAGCCACCCAATACATGTTTCAACATGTTGACGCACATGTCGTATGGGACGGTCTCTTTCATCTTCTGCTGCAAGTACTCATCCAGTTTTGGTTTCAACGTGAAGGCACTATCGATTGCTGGATCCGTTCCTGGCTTGTAAGCACCAATCGACACCAAATCTTGGTTTTTACGGCAGATAGACAGCACTTGCCTTACCGCTTTCGACATCAAGACATGTTCTTCAGTGGTGATTTGCGGCATAACACGACTGACGGATTTCTCAACATCAATCGCAGGATAATGACCGGCATCAGCCATTTCACGCGACAACACAACGTGACCATCGAGAATCGCTCGCGATGCATCGGCAATCGGATCTTGGAGGTCATCGCCTTCGGTTAACACGGTAAAGAAAGCCGTGATAGAACCTTGTTCATCATTGCCGTTACCTGCTCGTTCCACCAGCGCAGGAAGCTTAGCGAAGACTGATGGCGGATAGCCCTTGGTTGCTGGCGGCTCACCCACAGACAGAGCAATTTCACGCTGAGCTTGAGCAAAACGGGTCAATGAATCCATGAGTAGCAGAACATCTAAGCCTTGGTCGCGGAAGTACTCGGCGACAGCCAACGCGGTTTGACAGCCTTTTAAGCGCATCAATGGTGATGAGTCGGCAGGAGCGGCAACAACAACCGAACGCTTACGGCCATCTTCACCAAGAATCTCTTCAATAAATTCTTTAACTTCTCGTCCACGCTCACCGATTAGGCCTACGACCACTACTTGCGCAGTTGTGCCTCGAGTCATCATGCCCAGAGTTACGGATTTACCGACACCAGAGCCAGCAAACAGACCGATACGTTGCCCTTTACCCACGGTTAGCAAACCATTAATGGCTTTCAAGCCGACATCGAGTGGTTCAGAAATCGGTTTACGAGCTAACGGGTTGATTGGCTCCGCATTAAATGAAGCGCGTTGCTCTGTATAGATTGGACCTAAACCGTCGAGTGGATTACCTACGCCGTCGATCACTCGACCGAGCAGTTCCATTCCAACAGGGATACCACTTTCGGTAGTCATTGGCGTGACGCGAGCGCCAGGTAAGATCCCGGTGATTTGCTCACTCGGCATCAAAAATAGGTTATCGCCAGAGAAACCGACGACTTCGGCTTCCATCTGACCAGACATGGTTTCGACTAAACACAAACTGCCGATTGGCGCTTTACAGCCGGTCGCTTCAAGCGTTAAGCCAACAACGCGTACTAATTTACCAGAGGCAATTGGTCGCGATTTTAGCCCCTCGACTTTGTACTGACTGAGACGATTCGCTAACTCAAGCATTACTCATGACCTTGGTGACGATTTGCGCCGCAGAAATTTTGAATAACGTTCTTTACACGATCTTCCATGCGGTAGTTAACGCTCGACTCACCCGCTTCAATTTGTACATCACCACGGTTGAGTGCTGGCTCTGCGACCAGCGTCCAATTACGGCAGTCCAATTCAGTCTCGCCATACGCAGAGCGAATGATCGCCACATCTTCCGGATTGAGTTTCAATGTGATTGCGTGACCAGAAATCGGCAACGACTCTACCGATTCTTTAACGGTATCTAATATGATTTGTGGGTTGGTTTGCACTTCAACATGAACCACTTCTTTGACCATGGTAAGCACCATGTCGACCAATTGCTTCTCCACCTGAGCGTTCATCAGCTCTAACGGTTGAGCAAACTGGTTTGCCAGCCCCATGAAGACGGCCACTTGTTGTTGAATGTATTCTTGACCCGCGGTTACGCCTTCAAGCTTGCCGGCTTCGTTGCCTTCTTCGTGACCTGCGGCAAAACCTTCTTCTTTACCTTTTTCATAACCTTGCTTAAAGCCCGCTTCTTGGCCTTGATGCAGCCCTTCCTGATAAGCGCCTTGTTTAATCAGCTCGATTTGCTCTTCAGTCAGAACCAGCTCTTCATCTTCAATGGCTTCTTCAACCGTTGGCATCCAACTAGGGTCGTAGTTAAAAGCGGTTTCTTTGGCTTGTTTGCTCACGTCAGAGGTGTAGTCAGGCAGCCCCCATTTCTGAGGTTGGGCAACCGTATTATCTTCTTCAGGGCGAAGGAAGCCGCGTTTTCTATCACCTGACATATCAGTACCTATCTATGAGTGGCTTAACTGTATTGTGAATTCAAGCAGTTAAACTGAGTTAATCTGTGGTTCGAGATTGGATAAAGAAAAGCCCCAACAGTGTGGGGCTTTTGAGATTTCTGTATTAAAGGAACTCGTCGGCGCCACCAGACAGCATAATTTCGCCACTGTCTGCCATCTTCCTCGCGATACCCAAAATCTCTTTCTGAGCCGCTTCAACATCAGAGACTTTGACTGGCGGCATCGCCTCAATATCGTCTCTCATCATATCGGCAGCACGTTTAGACATGTTCTTGAAGATCTTCTCACGTAGACCTTCATCTGCACCTTTAAGTGCTTTCTGTAGAATATCTTGTGGAACATCACGTAGTAGTCGTTGAACACCTTGGTCATCAACTTCAATAAGGTTTTCAAAGACAAACATCAGATCTTGAATCTGTGTTGCCATGTCTTCGTCTTGGTCACGGATTTGATCCATCAAGACGCCTTCCACGTTGTTATCCATGTAGTTCATGATCTCAGCCGCGGCTTTCAGGCCACCAATTTTGGCAGCTTGAGCACCCGCTTGACCCGCGAACTGTTTCTCCATGATTTCATTCAGTTCAGCAAGCGCCGAAGGTTGAACTTCTTCAAGGTTGGCAATACGCATCATCAGATCCAGACGAACTCGCTCTGGGAACTGAGACAGGATCTCAGCCGATTGATCGGCATCGAGGTACGACAACACAATAGTTTGAATTTGAGGGTGCTCGTTGATGATAATGCTCGCCACCTGACGAGGATCCATCCACTTAAGCGAATCCAAACCTTTCGAACCTGTGCCGAGAAGGATTTGGTCAACAAGGTTATTCGCCTTGTCTTCACCCAGAGCAGCAACTAACGCATTACGCATGAAGTCTTCGCTGCCCATACCAATGTTGGTGTACTTCTGAATATCATCTAAGAAAGCACGGTGCACAGCGCCTACTTTCTCTTGGGATAGGTCTGTAGCTCGCGCCATCGCACTACCCACACGCTGAACCTGCTTTGGCTCTAGGTGACGAATAATACCAGCAGCATCTTCTTCATTTAAACTGAGCAACAAGATCGCAGCGCGCTCATCGCCTGAGATAGAGCCGATATCCACGCTAGAGACATCAAGCACTTCACCGCCTTCAGTTTGTTGTGGAACTAGTTCGTTAGCCATCTACCATCCAATTCTTAACTACTTGAGCTGCTAGCTCTGGTTCATTCGCTACAAGTGCACGTACTGCTTTCAGCACGTCCTCGTCTTTATGAAGGTTTGGTAAGTCGATGCTTGAACCAAATTCAAACAGCTCACCACCTTCGATATCACCACCAATTAAGCTGGTTTCGCCGTCGGCACCAATTGGCATACCATCAGGGCCGTACATCTGTTCATCGTTGTCTGCTGCTGGGTTAAGCAGTTTCTTCATTGCAGGGCGTACAAGTACCAACACCACCACAATGATAACCAAGGCACTTGCAAACCAACGAACCCAATCATTGAAGTTTGGATGCTCCCAGATTGGTACATCAGCGACAACATCTGTTACTTGAGGCGCAAACTGCATGCTTAATACATTTAGCAAATCACCACGAGTTTCATCAAAGCCCACCGTACCAATCAGTACTTGGCGAATCGCATTGATTTCGCTCGCCGGGATTGGCGTATGAACCACTTCACCCGTATCTGGGTTCAAGGATTGGCGGTCTTTGATCGCAACAGAAACCGTCTGACGATTAACCGTGCCGCTCTGTTTACGTTCATGACTGATGGTGGTGTCTAGCTCAAAGTTTCGAGTCGCTTCTTTGTGAACAGAGCCTTGACCTGTCATCGCGCCGTCTTTCATCTGAGCCACATCTTGTGGAATTGAGGCATCCGCTGGAGGCTGGTTACTCAACGCACCCGGAATACCCGCCACCGTATTTCCATTGTTGTAATCTTCTAAAGTGTATTCACTTCGAGTCGCCGGTGTATTCGGATCAAAACGTTTTCTGGTTTGCTCCACAGCACTGAAATCGAGCTGGATATCAACCTGAGCGGTGTAGTTACCAAACCCAAGAATAGGAATCAGGATGGAGTCAATTTTTTCACGCAGCGCTTGTTCTTGATTGCGCTCTAACTCGTGTTCTTTACGACGCGCCGCTGACATAGGGTCTTGAGAGCCTGAGCTCAACAATCGGCCATGCTGATCGGTCACCGTAATACGTGAGGTTTTCATTCCCGGAACGGCACTTGCCACCATATCCACAACAGAATCAACTTCTTGCTGCTTGAGGTTAGTACCTGTTTTTAGAGTTAGGAATACAGAAGCAGAGGCTTCTTGATTATGACGTACAAAAACACTCTGCTTCGGCAGGGCCAATAAAACCTGAGCTTTACGCACCTGTTTCATCTGCTCAATGGCTTTGGCAAGTTGTCTTTCGCGGCTTAATTTAAGGCGTTCTTGTTCTAAACGTTGTGATACACCAAAACCCATGTCTTGCATGAGGATGTCATCACCCGCGTTTCGCTCTTGATTCAAACCCGCTCGTACCATATTAAGCTTTAATGAGTTGTACTCACTCGCCGGTACTGAGATGGTATTGCCTTCAAGCGTGTAATCGATCTTTTGCAGATCTAAGTAATCAAGAACGGGGATCAATTCTTCTGTTTCGTAAGCCCCTAATGGACGCATTTCTGGCTCTTTTACCCAGAAAAACAGCATCACAATCAGCGCTACACAGATAGAGATAGAAAGGACTAAGACGACCTGACGAAGTAAATCAAGATCACCGACAGCCATATCGAACTTCGATGAACTGCGTTCACCTAGATCGGGATTTTGCCCTTCTCCGTCTAGCTCAGAGCCTGCAATAAGTGCATGGTCGTTGCTATCGCTTACGGTTAAATCTGTTGTTTGACTATTATCTGCCACTATTTAACTACCCAACTTATACCGGCATATTCATCAGCTCTTTGTACGATTCGACCAATTTATTTCTAATTTGGATCGTCGCCTCAAAAGCCACACTAGATTTATTACGAGCAATCATCACGTCCGATAGGGATACGCTTTGGTCGCCACTATCAAAACGAGCTTGAAGATCACCTGAGGTCTTTTGTAATGAGTTCACATTATTGATGGCATTAGTCAGCATGTTGCCAAAATCTGCACCGACCGCTTGCCCCGTTGCTGCGGGACGCGCGCTGGCAGCTTCGACCATCATTGCCTGCATTTCGCCTTGTAAACCATCTATTCTCATCTACTACCTCAGGAGTCAAAATTATGACCATCTATTTAGCTATATTATTGACAGAGCAATTAGCGTGCCACACATTTAATTGACTAGATATCGTATTACACTAGTCAGAAAGCTGACACTACTAATCTATCCTCAGTTTGGGATATCTATTCCAGCATCGCGCATTTTAGCCAACTTGTAACGCAGTGTACGAGGGCTAATGCCCAGTTTTTCAGCCATATCTTTGCGTCGGCCATTACATGCAATCAGGGTTTCAAGAATGATCGCATACTCTTGATCTCTAAGCTCATTACCTAACCCTTCGCTGCTAGCCGCGATTTTATTGATTGGGTTTGCTTCGGCAATAGGCTTAATTTCTGGCGCAGCTACGTCACTGCCTTCGACGATTTGTTGTAGGCTGCTTGCGTCTTGCCAATCGACACCTTCAAGAAGGATATGCTCACCAGAGATGTTCTCTTGTTCGCTCAATATTAGCGCACGCTGTACCACATTGTCTAATTCGCGAACATTGCCCGGCCACGGATAATTGACGAGTTTGCTGATCGCTTGTGCTGACATAACGGGTACAGGCATACCAAGTTTGGTGCAGTGGCGCTCAACTAAGTGCTTGGCTAAAGGCTCAATATCGCCTTTACGCTCGCACAATGGAGGCCAAGAAATTGGGAATACATTCAGGCGGTAGTATAAATCCTCACGGAAATTCCCTTCAGAAACATACTGTTTAAGGTCTCGGTTACTGGTCGCTAATACACGAACATCCAATTTGATGCTCTTACGACTACCTAATCGCTCAACTTCGCGCTCTTGCAAAACACGCAGTAGTTTGGCTTGTAGGCTAAGATCCATTTCACTGATCTCATCCAACAGAATTGTACCGCCCTGCGCTTGCTCGAATTTCCCCGGGCAAGCTTGAATAGCGCCAGTAAATGCGCCTTTTTCATAACCAAACAGGGTCGCTTCTAACATGTTGTCTGGGATCGCCGCGCAGTTAATCGCGACAAACGGGCCATCTTTTCGGCTAGAAGCATTGTGAATGTAGCGAGACATCACCTCTTTACCAGAACCACTCGGGCCCAACACCATGACGTTGGCATCGGTTTTCGCAACTTTATCAGCCAGCATCATTAGCTTGATACTTTTTTCATCAGCAACGATAGCGTCACCATTGTCATCCGACTTTACAGGCGCATAACGGCTGACCATGTTGAGCAGCACTTCTGGCGCAAATGGCTTTGCCATATAGTCGATAGCGCCCTCTTTCATTGCAGCAACGGCATCTTCGATGTTGGCGTACGCTGTCATTAGCAATACCGGCAAATTTGGCCAATGCTGCTTAATGTTTCTCAATAGTGCCAAGCCACCCATGCCCGCCATCTGCACGTCAGATACGACAATATCAACGGAGTTCGATTTTAATTTGACCAGAGCATCTTCCGCACAATCCGCTTCCAGCCATTCATAGCCAGCAAGCGCGAGTGTGTCGACAAGGGCTTCGCGTAGACCTTCATCATCTTCGACGATTAACACTTTGCTTTGAGCCATAGGATTCTCCAGTGTAAATTCAGTTAAAACTTATTAGTCTTCAGAAGAAGCACTTCTTTCAAGCGGTAGACACATGGTAAAGCATGCGCCGTCGCCTTCTTCTGATATCAATTCCAGTCGGCCTTCATGTGCTCGACATACCATTTGTACAACCGCTAAGCCTAGACCTGTACCTTGTGAACGAGTGGTAAAGAAGGGTTCCATTATTTTACCTTGAAGCTCTTTCGGTACGCCGGGGCCACTGTCTTGCACTGATATCTTAAGCTCGCCATTTACGGGCCTAAAAAACACATCGATCTGCGATTCCTTACCCGCAATTTGAACCGCGTTCAACACTAGGTTGCTTAACGCTGAGGCGATAGCATTGGCGTTGCCGAACATTTGAGTCTGTTCGCCCTCAACTTCTTGGCAATAATCAATCTGGTTAGTTTTCAATGCCGCTTCCACCATAGGGTGAAATTCAGTGATCAATTCAGCCACAGTAAATGGCTTAACGACTTTGTTGTCACCACCTTTGGCAAACAACAGCATGTCGTTCACTTGCTTCTCTAAGTCATGCAATCTATCCATAAGCTTAGATTGAAAACGCGTTTTTGTTGCCGGCGGCAGATTTGGCGCGGCAAGGTTTGATGCATACAGCATCGCACTTGAAAGCGGCGTTCGCACTTGATGGGCAAGCGAGGCCACCATTCTACCTAATGAAGACAAACGCTGAAGATCACTCACGCGAGACTGCAATAGTCGGGTCTCGGTCAGATCGGTAATCAAAATCAGCTGACCCGTGGTAGAGGCTGAAATCGCCAAACGCACTTTTCGCCCGTTCTTCAATGAGATCTCATGACCGTCATCGTCTTTTGGGTCAAAGGCACTTTGAATCACTGAAAACCACTTCTCACCAACCAACTCAACACCAAGAATACGATGCGCTTCAGGGTTCGCTTCTCTCACTTCGCCGTGTGTATCTAACAAGATAACCCCTGCTGGCATCACGTCGAGTACTTGCTTATAGCGCTCAACCTGCTGTTCAACAGAATCTAGGTGTGATTGATTTTCTGGTTCGTTAGATACGCGCATGTCAAAAATTTGCCTCAAATACTAAAACAGCCTGAGACGTACAACACGAGTCAGGCTATTTGCTATATTTATCACATAGTTAAGCAAGCAACAACTCGACTATGGTTTATCTGTTCACTTAGCTAGAGTTACCAAATAGCTAAAAAGTGTGTGCTAGTTTTTCGTTTTCATCGAAAACTGGACACTATCGCTGCAAGTTATATTTACGCATTTTTTCAACCAGAGTGGTTCTACGCATTCCAAGCATGTCAGCAGCACGAGCAACAATGCCGCCCTGCGCTTCCAACGCTTGATTGATCATATTCACTTCCATATCCGCGAGTAGCTCTTTCAAGTTAACCCCTTCTGGCGGTAACTCTTGAGGCGCATTAGCATTGTCGGCAATATCATCTTGCTGATCAAAACTGAAATCTTCTGAGAATAAGTCAGCAAGTGCATCACGCTCTTGCTCCTCTTCAGATCCAAAGCTATTAAACTCTGGCTGGAACTCAGGGATATCGCTGTATCGATATTTAGTTGGCAGGTGATTCACATCAACCAAGCTGTTTGGATACAAGATAACCATTCGTTCAACCAGGTTCGCTAGTTCACGAACGTTACCTGGCCAGTAATGCTCCATCAAAGAGTTGATAGCACGAGCCGTGAAACAGATAGGCATGCTGCCTTCCGCTTCCATTCGAGTCATCAGCTCTTGAAGCAACAGTGGAATATCTTCTTTACGATCTTGAAGCGCCGGCATTTCAATCGGGAATACATTTAAGCGGTAGTAAAGATCTTCACGGAACGAATCATCGTCGATCATATCTTCAAGGTTGCGGTGGGTTGCCGCAATCACTCTAACATCAGCTTGTATGGTGCTATTGCCACCTACACGCTCAAAGCATCGCTCTTGCAGTACTCGTAGCAGCTTAACTTGCATCGCCATCGGCATATCGCCAATTTCATCAAGAAACAGTGTGCCACCTTCAGCCAATTCAAAACGGCCTTTACGTGCGGTAATCGCCCCAGTAAATGCGCCCTTCTCATGACCAAACAGTTCACTTTCAAGCAAATCAGGTGGAATCGCGCCACAGTTTACAGGAACAAAAGGCCCTGAACGACGTTTAGAGTGATAGTGAATGTTACGCGCTACGACTTCTTTGCCTGTACCAGATTCACCAAGAATCAGCACGTTCGCTTCCGTAGAAGAGACTTGTTCAATTAAGTGACGTACTTCTTGAATGCCAGCACTTTGTCCTACTAGGCTGCGAAACAGGGTGTTCTTGCGTGCCGAAGACACAACTTGAACACCTTTGCGGCCTAAGAAGTCTTTACAGTGTCTTAATGCATCACTTAATTGCGGGTAGTTAAGAGGAAGTTCAAGCTCACCAACATAGTTAGTCAACTCGTCAACCGGGTGATTGTTTTTGCCAATCACCAGTAAAGGGATGTGATTGGCGTGAACAAGCTTCTCATTCAGTAATGCGTTGAAGCCTTTACCTTTAATGGTACCAATAATGCAGCCGGCCCACTGTAGTGACCAGTCAACTTTACGTGCTTGTTCAGAGCTGATTACTTCGCAGCTCTCTCCTACAAACTCTAATATTGTGCTTAAATTGTGACGATCTTGAGCGTTATCGTCGACGACAAGCAGTTTTGCCAAACCTTGCATAAGTAGGAATTATTGCCTTTATTTTGGTGCGATGCGGAAAAACGGTGAGCAACGTAGTCTATAAAACAGTGAGATGTATCAATGATTATGGTCTACGTGGACAAATTTAGGAAATCAGCAACGAAAAAAGCCATTAGGCTATCTAATGGCTTCTATTTTATTTGATTAAAAAAATAAGGCAACCAACCAATTAAGGGATATGAGATTGGTTAAAACTGCAATTTTTCTTTAAATACCTACGTCAGCGGACGTCAAGTTGTGATATTCGTTCGGAATTTGGTCCCAAGCGCTCTTAATTTCGCGAATAATATCGATAACATCATCAATAGGCTGTGGGTCATTTTTGTGATTTGCCGCAGAAATTTGCGTGATCATGAACTCATAAAGTTGATCTAGGTTTTTCGCAATATCGCCACCATCGTCCATAGATAAGCAACTACGTAGGCTAATAATGATATCTAGAGCCTTACCAAGTCGCTCACCTTTCACTGGGATGTTGCCTGCTTGCATTGCCGCTTTGCCTTGAATCAAACGCTCGATAGCACCGGCCATTAGCATTTGTACAATCTTATGCGGTGAGGCAGCCGTTAGCTGACTATCCACTGATACCTTTTTATATGCCTGTAAAGAACCGCGCATAGTAAACCTCTTCTATAAAAACTTTTTGTATTGTTGAACTGATTTAGCGCCGTGACGGTATTTATGTAGGGTCTTACCTACTCGACTCGTCTCAGACTGCATCAATTCGACTAATTTTCTGGTTCTGGTAATGGCTTCAAACCATTCAGAACTTTGCTTAACGTCGGGATGTGAGTCGATTATTTGAAGCACGTTTTGCAATAACTGTTCTCTGTTATCGACAAGCTGCGTTATTTCTTCAGCATTAATTTCACTAAATTCCAGTTTAGAGATAATTAGTTGATCGAGTTCACAAAGCTCTTGTAGCTGGCTATTCATCTATTAGCCCAACGCATTCATCATACTGCCCAGCTGAGATTGCATCTTACTGGTCGCATCTTGCATGGCTGTGAACTTAGAGCGGGTACGGCTCTCTAGGCTGTCCATGCGGCGGTCGAGCGCGCTTTGGTCATCAACCAAACGGTAGTTTTGCTCGACCAAGCTCTTTTCTCTAGTACGGATTGAACCCGTGATACCTGTGATACCTTGAATCGCATCTTCCACTTTTTTGGCGAAACCGTTGTTGCCACCAAAGAACTCACCCAACTTATCAAAGTTATTGTTGAGTTGACGGTCAAGCATATCGTAGTTGATTTCTAGCGAGCCTTGTCTTGTGGTGGTGATACCGAATTCAGTCAAAGACTTTAGATTGTCTGGCGCACCTTCGATACTTGATGAGAACACACCTTTTAATCGTGAGTCGGCGTTACGCACGGTACTGTCACCAGACAGCGGGCCTTTTTGGCCAGTCGTTGGGTCAACACCCGCCAAGTTTTTAGACACTTGGTAAAACTGATTATAAGAATTAACAAAAGCTTCAATGTCTTGGCGAACACTATTACGGTCGTACTCCACACCAATTTCTGCCGGCGGCTTATCTTTTGGCGTTTTTCCTTTCACCGTAATATCAATACCTTCAATGGCATCTTCAATCACATTGTTATTACTAGAGAGTTGAGCAACACCATCTAGGACAACCATAGAATCTTGGCCAGCCTGAACTTCAGTCATTCCACTATAGGTATCAAAAGATTGCTGTGCTTGTTCAAGATCTGCTTGCGCTTTATCGACCTTCTCTAAGAGCTCGCGCTCTTCGGGTTCTAATTTGGCACGCTCAATTTTCTTGGCTTGCTCTGCGGTGAGTTCGCCTTTTTGAACTTTCTCAGCCAACTCCGCTTTTTCTTGTGAAATCTTCTCTTCGATACGCGCTTGTTCCGCCTCAAGCTTTTGTTGGGCTTCTTTCGGTGTCACGTATGAATCGGTCAGAGTACCTGAGGCAGCATTTGACCACCCCGGCACATCGGGTGCCTTCTCTATCGCTTTTTCATCAAGCTCAAGTTCTGGTGTGTAGTAAGAATCTAAAAGCGTACCTGACGCGGTTTCAGTCCAGCCAGGGATATTATCTTCAGGCATCACAGACTTTGCCGCTTGAGCTGCGTCTAGGGCGGCTTGGCCGTCGGCGGCTGCTTGCTCACCGTAGCTGAGACTTTTAGAGTCTCCGTCAACATCTGAAGTAGAATCGGTTTGGGCTGCTGGGATGATATTGCCATCTTTATCGAGTGTTTCATTCGCATTTGGGTCATCGCTAGCGATCACTTCATCGATGAGTTCAACGGCTTTTCCTGCAGGGGTTAGAGCTAGAATATCTTGAGCAGCAACGCGCGCTTTCTCTAGCGCTTTAACACGTTCTTCAAGCGTTTTGTATTCGAGTTTTTTTAAGGGATTGGCAGCATCTGACTCAACATTAATGCTGATCTGCTGATCTGAACCAGACTGGTTCGAGGCAATAATAAGTCTTGGACCTTCGACATCGTTGATAATAGATGCACGAACGCCTGGGTTGCTATCTGCACCGTTGATACCACGAACAACTTCGATAAGTCTCGATCTGTCGCCAACTTGCACGTCAAAGCTGTCATCACCAAGCGAAACCTGCAGCTTACCTGGGCCAAATTTCATGTCCTCTGACAGTACATCAGAAGCCACTTTATGGCTTTGGGCAAGCTGCAACACATCGATGGCATATTTGCCAGCGATCGCTTCGGTAGTCGCGGTTGCAGAGACAAGCGCTTCATCGGTACTTTCCACTGTTCGCACAGCAAAAGCTTTTTCCTGACGAAAGTTTGTCATCAGGTTTTTCATCGAATCGAGGGATTCTCTGAGTCTTCCATAGGCACTAATGCTGGTATCGATTCGCGTTCGTTCATTGTCAATTCGTTGCTGTTTAGGTACACGCTCCGAATCAACAATTTTGCTGACCATGGAATTGATATCCATGCCAGACGAAATCCCCATTGGGCCAAAACTCATTAAACCACCTCAATAATACGACTTAAACCTTCACCTCAAATATTCGACTATTTGAGTTTTGGGCTGCTAGGCGTCTTAGAATTTCAAGCATTTCTTCATCGGGTATTTGGCGAATAATATCACCGGTTGTGGTCTCATAAATGGTCACCACATCCCTACCCGACTCTTCATCGACCTTAAAGGCAACACCCTTATTGAGGGAGGAGATAAACTCGTTTACCTTCTCCACCATTTTGACTCGCTCTTCATCATTTAGCTCTTGTCTATGTTGAGCTAATTGAATCGCTGCTTCGGTAGCTTCCTCTTTCGATTTCTCTACCTTGCCATAAGATGTTGCTTCTTTTAGTCGCGAAATACTCGACGCACTACTACCTTCATCGCTTGCAATTTTAATGCCATTAGGTGAGCCATAAGGCTGGATGTTCGATGCGTTGGATGATATTTCCATAACACTCTCCCTCCCTCCTTTATGAGCCATACAGTAAAACTCTACCCAGAGTAGAGTTTACCGCTACTTACCGAGGTAAGTTTAGCCCAATAAGCTTAGAGCTGCTGATGGTGATTGTTTTGCTTGAGCTAGGATAGAAGTACTCGCCTGTTGTAGGATTTGAGACTTAGTCATAGCCGTTGTTTCTTTCGCGTAATCGGTATCTTTGATACGGCTCTTAGACGCATTAACGTTTTCGTTAATGTTATCTAAGTTGCTAATTGCATGGTCAAAACGGTTTTGGAAAGCACCAAGAGATGCGCGGTTACTATCAACAGATTTTAGTGCGCCATCAATGATAGATACCGCTTCGTTTGCACCTGCAACCGATGTTACGTCGATATCGTTAACAGTAACGTCTTTACCTGCACCGATACCTAGTTCACCAGCAAGACTGCCACCGAACTCGACATCACCATCAACTTTTTGGCTTGAAGCGAAAAGTTGCAGTTTACCGCCTTCGCCTACCGACGCTTTAACATCTTGGCTTTGGCCGTTGATGTAAGTTGCTAGCTCTTCCATATCGTTGCCTTCCTTCGCAGAAATAGACAACTCTTGTGCTTCACCAAACTTATCGTTGTATTTGATTGTTAAGTCAGCACCAGCACCTACACGCCAAGAAGCATCTTTGCCTTCTGTAACGCCGTAGCTCTTACCACCCATGTCTTGAGTGTCGGTACGCATGTTGTTCATAGTCAGCATTACTGCTTCACCAGAATCTGCACCGATTTGGAAAGATTGGCTGCCGTAAGTACCGTTAAGAAGCTTATTACCACCAAAAGAGGTCGTTTCAGCAATACGGTTAAGTTCTGTATTTAGAGCAGAGACTTCTTCTTGGATCGCAACACGTTCAGATTTGCTGTTTGAACCATTTGAAGATTGAAGAGAAAGGTCACGCATACGTTGCAGAATGTTGGTTGACTCATTCATTGCACCTTCAGCTGTCTGTGCAATAGAGATACCGTCATTCGCGTTTTTCACAGCCATATCTAGGCCACGGCTTTGCGACGTTAAGCGGTTAGAGATTTGTAGGCCAGCAGCATCATCTTTTGCGCTATTGATTTTATAGCCAGAAGACAAACGCTCCATTGATTTTTGAGTACCTTCAGCCGCGCTATTTAGGTAGCGCTGAGCCGTCATTGCAGACACATTTGTGCTTACATTAATCGCCATAGTTGATCTCCTTTAGGCATTTTTAATGTACTTATGTGACTCTCACCTCACACAAATACATGTCAATTTTGTTTATGCACCAGTGTCTCTCTCACCTTACATTGGTACATATCATTTCTCTCAATCCCTTTAACGGCCCCTTAATTAGAAGCTTTAATAAAAAATGCGCTTTTTTTCATATTCTTTTCAACAACAAAGGAAAGTGTGATCGGGCTTCAATTAATAGGGCGACATTCGCTAAAGTTTCCCGTTTTCTTGATTATTGAGCGTGGTGTTGAATATAAAACCAAAAGAGATCCCTGAGATCTCGTTCTATTCGATTCTGGGATGACGATGAATCTTCTCATCGACCAATAAGTAACTCGTCACTCCCTAGAATGATAAGCGAGAACTAAACAAGTCCGCTCATTAAAAGTCAGATTCCTGATACCTCGTTTTACTCGGTTCTGGAATTACGAAAGGTAGCTTCGGTACAATAAGCGATGAAATTATCATTTCCCGATCCCGTCATTCCCTACAGTGAGGAACGAGCGTGATAGGGAATCTCGCTTTCGCTTCTGTTTACCCGCACTACACTTTTCCAAATACACCTTCACCAAATTTCAGGCAATAAAAAACCCAGCCGAAGCTGGGTCTGTTTAGCGCTCATCTCTCACCACGAGCTAATTTGTGGAAGCCTAACGTTAACGCTTATGATCAAAACTACTTATAGTCAACGTGGCCTTTCAATCGATTAACCTAGTAGGCTAAGTGCCGAGTTCGGTGCTTGCTTCGCTTGAGCAAGAATCGAGCTTGAAGCTTGAGAAAGGATCTGAGACTTAGTCATCTGAGTCGTTTCTTTCGCGAAATCGGTATCTTTAATACGGCTCTTAGATGCGTTAACGTTCTCGTTAATGTTGTCTAAGTTGCTGATAGCGTGGTCGAAACGGTTTTGGAAAGCACCTAGCTCAGCACGGTGGCTATCTACATACTTAAGTGCCGCATCGATAATAGCTACAGACTCTTGTGCGCCGCCAACTGATGTTACGTCGATAGTATCAACCGTTACGTCTTTGCCAGGTTGCATGCCTAGTTCGCCAGCCAGGCTGCCAGAGAATGCCACTTCGCCTTCAACCTTGTTGTTACCAGTAAACATTTGTAGCTTACCGTCTTCAGTTACAGACGCTTTAACAGAGTCTTGTTGACCGTTGATGTACGTTGCTAGCTCTTCGATGTCGTCACCCGCTTTTGCGCTGATGTCGATTTCTTGTGCTTGACCGAAGTTATCAGTGAACGACATTTTTAGGTCGTTAGAGCCTGCTTGAACGTTCCAATCTTTATCTTTCGCGTTCTCAGTTTGGTAGCTCTTACCACCCATCTGAGCGTTATCAGAGCGCATGTCTTTCAGTTGAAGCATTACCGCTTCACCGTTGTCTGCACCGATTTGGAATGATTTAGTACCGTGAGTACCGTTAAGCAACTTGTTGCCACCAAAAGACGTCGTTTC